>JANPNU010000390.1:0-2687 GCA_031427615.1 Burkholderiales bacterium | reverse complement strand
ATCATTCCGTATCATCCATATGACAAATTGACATGGCAGGCTGAGATGACCGTGGTGACCACATCGAGCGATCAACAAATTCACGCCGCACGCAGGGCGCTGGCAGCGGCATTGCGGACGTTTTTACCGGAATCGGCGGTGTTAACCAGTCAGGAAGACTTGCGCCCGTTCGAATGTGATGGCCTGTCGGTTTATCGCGCCTTGCCAATGGTGGCGGCATTGCCGTCAACGCTGGCCCAAGTCAAACAGATCATGGTTGTCAGCCACCAACAGAATGTAAAAGTGGTGGCGCGTGGCTCAGGAACGGGGCTTTCTGGCGGGGCAACACCTTTGGCTGACGGCCTGTTGTTGTCCATGGCGAAATTTAGTCGCATTGAAAAGATTGATGCGCTCGCCCGCACCGCGGTGGTTGGGCCGGGTGTGCGCAATCTGAAAATTTCCGAATCGGTGTCACACTTGGGACTTTATTACGCCCCCGATCCGTCGTCACAAATTGCTTGTTCGATTGGTGGCAACGTTGCCGAAAACGCTGGCGGGGTGCATTGTTTGAAATATGGATTGACGGTCCATAACATTCTAAAAATCGGCGTGGTCACGGTTGATGGTGAGGCCATCACCATCGGCTCCGATGCACTCGATAGCCCCGGCTACGATTTGCTCGCACTGATGACCGGCTCGGAAGGCATGTTGGGCATTACCACCGAAGTCACCGTCAAACTCACACCCAAACCACAACTTGCACGGGTGGTGATGGCCAGTTTTGACGATGTGGAAAAAGCCGGCGAGGCCGTGGCGGCGGTGATTGGTGCGGGCATTATTCCGGCCGGATTGGAAATGATGGACAAACTTGCCATTCACGCCGTGGAAGATTTTGTGCATGCCGGTTATGACATGGAGGCTGTGGCAATTCTATTGTGTGAGTCCGACGGCACCGCCGAGGAAGTCGCCGAAGAAATTGCCAAAATGGAAGCGGTCATGGCCGCCGCTGGTGCCACCGCCTGTCGTGTTTCTGAAAATGAAACCGAGCGCCTACGATTTTGGTCGGGGCGCAAGGCGGCGTTTCCGGCGGTGGGTCGCATTTCACCGGACTACTATTGTATCGACGGCTCGATCCCGCGCAGCCAACTGGCGCATGTGTTGCGCCGTACCGATGCGTTGTCGGTCAAATATGGATTACGTTGCGCCAATGTTTTTCATGCCGGTGACGGCAATCTGCATCCGCTGATATTGTTTGACGCCAGCGTCCCCGGTGAATTGGAAAAAACCGAATCCTTCGCCGCAGACCTGCTGGAGCTGTGTATCGACGTGGGTGGCACCATCACCGGTGAACACGGTGTTGGTATTGAAAAGATCAACCAGATGTGCAGCCAGTTTACCGATGCCGAACTCGAGGCTTTTTTTGCGGTGAAGCGGGCGTTTGATCCAAAAATGTTATTGAACCCCGGCAAAGTAATCCCGACGCTGGGCCGTTGTGCCGAATATGGGCGCATGCGGGTGTCGGGTGGGCAAATGCCGTTCGCGGATATCCCGCGGTTTTGACCCCTACCCAGTCAATGGAAAACTTTATTCAAAATCTCTGTGAGCGGGTGAAGTCTGCCGTCGCAGCCAACACCCCGCTGGCGATTCACGGTGGCGGGTCCAAATCGTTTTATGGTGGCGCACGTGTGGGTGATGCGCTCGACATGCGTGACTACAACGGCATCATTGATTACCAGCCGCGCGAGTTGGTATTGACGGTTCGCGCTGGCACCAGTTTGGCTGCAATTGAAGCGGTGATGGATCAGGAGCAGCAAATGCTCGCATTCGAGCCGCCGCGTTTTGGGGATGGCAATACCGCGTTGGCAACCATCGGTGGCACGGTTGCGGCGGGATTGTCCGGGCCGCGTCGTCCTTATGTTGGTGCGGTGCGAGATTTTGTTTTGGGCGCACGCGTGGTCAACGGCAACGGTGACGATTTGCGATTTGGCGGACGGGTGATCAAAAATGTGGCGGGCTACGACGTGTCAAGATTGATGGCCGGTGCGATGGGCACACTGGGTATTCTCACCGACCTGTCGTTCAAGGTATTACCAAAACCATCCGCCGAAGTGACTTTGCAATTTGATTTTGACGAGGCCACTGCTATCCAACGATTTAACGAATGGGCCGGGCAACCTCTGCCACTTTCTGGCGCGACTTGGTATGACGGCGTGGCGACGTTGCGTCTTTCTGGTGCAGTAGCGGGTGTGGCCGCCGCCAAATCTAAGCTGGGCGGTGATGTCATGGACGCCGTGGCAGCACCAAAATTTTGGCAATCGTTGCGTGATCAGCAGCATGTTTTTTTTAATACCACGGCGCCACTGTGGCGATTGTCGGTGCCACAGACCACGCCACCATTGGCTGCAAAATCGCCACAATTGATCGAGTGGGGTGGCGGTGTGCGATGGTTGGCTGGTGCAACTGACGCCGGCTCATTGCGCGAAATTGCGGCCAAGGTTGGTGGCCATGCAACCTTGTTCAGGGATGGGGAAGCCGGCGGGTACAAAGCGGGCGGTGTGTTTCATCCGTTGCCAGACAAACTCGCGGCGATTCATCGTAATCTCAAAGCGGCGTTTGACCCGCACAATATCTTGAATCGTGGTCGACTCGATAATTTTTAGCCATTCACCCTATGCAAACCACACTCGCCAGCGAATTTATCAACACAC
>JANPNU010000389.1:0-13205 GCA_031427615.1 Burkholderiales bacterium | reverse complement strand
ATTTGGTGAAATTGTTCGCATTTTTTTGAACAATTTATCGGAGCCGATTAATCTGACCAATGGCCCGAAGGGAATCGCGACCATTGATTCGATCAAATTTTTAGGCATGGATTTTGGTGCAACCAGTCGCTTTGGAGATTTTGCCCTCGACGGTTTGATCAAGTATTACTACCTGCTGTTGTTCATTTTGATCATCGCCATTGTCATCAATATCCGTATGCAAAATTCGCGCATTGGCCGGGCCTGGGAGGCCATTCGTGAAGATGAGATGGCGGCGCGGGCGATGGGCATTGATACCACCAGGATCAAGTTGCTTGCGTTTGCAATGGGCGCGTCGTTTGGTGGTGTGGCCGGCGGCGTGTTTGCGTCTATTCAGGGCTTCATCAGCCCGGAGAGTTTTACCCTGACCGAGTCGGTGATGATTCTGGCGATGGTAGTGTTGGGCGGCATGGGCAATATTTGGGGCGTGATTGTTGGTGCCATATTGCTTTCGTTTGTGCCGGAGTTTTTGCGATACGCCGTTGCTCCCGCGCAGCAGGCGATATTTGGCCGACAAATTATTGAAGCCGAGGTATTGCGCATGTTGTTGTTCGGCCTGGCGATGGTGGTCATGATGCTTTACCGGCCTGCCGGGTTGCTGCCTTCGGCCGTTCGGCAACGTGAATTTGGTCGGGACGAAAAATGACCGGCACAACAATATTACTTTCTGTTCAAGGCGTGACCAAACGTTTTGGCGGTCTGACAGCATTGTCGGATGTTTCATTCGAAATTCGCAAAGGCGAAATTATCGGTTTGATCGGCCCCAACGGTGCCGGCAAAACCACCATGTTTAATGTGCTCACTGGTCTTTATCCGCACAATGAAGGAGAGATTTTTTTCAACAACGTTGCGCTCGGCACCAACACGCCCGATCAAATCGCGGCCAAGGGTATTGCCCGGACTTTTCAAAATATTCGCCTGTTCCAAAATTTGTCCGCCATTGAAAACGTGATGATTGGTCGTCATGTCCGCACCCATGCCGGCGTGTTTGGCGCGATTTTTCGCACCCGCTCCCAGCGCGAAGAGGAACGTGCGATTGAGAAACGCGCCCATGAATTATTGAAGTTTGTGGAAATTGATGACCGTGCCAACGATTTGGCCAAACATTTGTCGTATGGTGACCAGCGTCGCCTGGAAATCGCCCGCGCGCTGGCGACCGACCCACAATTGCTGGCGCTGGATGAACCGGCGGCCGGAATGAATGCAACCGAAAAAGTGGCATTACGCCAATTAATTGACGCGGTCCGCGCAACCGGCGTAACGGTATTGTTGATCGAGCACGACGTTAAATTGGTGATGGGTTTGTGCGAACGTATTGTCGTGCTGGATTACGGCAAAAAAATCGCCGAAGGCTTGCCGGTTGCTGTGCAACGTGACCCGGCCGTGATTGAGGCTTATTTGGGTGCGGACATCGAGGCCGCAGCATGAAATTATTATCGCTGTCCAACGTTGAAATCGCCTACGGTGGCATTCGAGCGGTCAAGGGAATTTCGCTGGAGGTAAACGACGGCGAGCTGGTCACCCTGATTGGTGCCAATGGTGCCGGCAAAACCACGGTTCTTAAAGCAATTGTTGGTTTGCTTAAGCCGGTGAAGGGCGACATTCAGTACAAAGGCGCCAGTCTGGTCGGATTGCCGTCATACATGGTTGCCAGGCAGGGGCTGGCGTTGGTGCCGGAAGGGCGCGGCGTTTTTCCCGGCCTGACGATTGAGGAAAATTTGCAAATGGGCGCCTATCTTCGCCATGATCACAAAGCGATCGCCGAAGACTTGGAGCTTGCTTACAGCCGTTTCCCGCGTCTAAAAGAGCGTGCCAAACAAACCGCCGGAACACTTTCCGGTGGCGAGCAACAAATGTTGGCGATTTCGCGTGCGCTGATTTCACGGCCCAAATTGTTGTTGCTGGATGAGCCGTCGATGGGTCTTGCGCCGATCATGGTGCAAAAGATTTTTTCGGTGATCCGGGAAGTGGCCAAAAGCGGCATGACCATTTTGTTGATAGAACAAAACGCCAAGTTGGCTTTGCAAATTAGTCATCGTGCGTATGTGATGGATGGCGGCCTGATTTCGTTTGAGGGGGACTCGGCTGGTTTGCTCACCGACCCGCGGGTTCGTGAAGCCTATTTGGGCGAGGAAGTCGGCAAAACGGTGGGCGACGTTGCCTGACCGGGCCGTTCCGGGAGTTGAAATGACGCTGAGTAAAAGTGAACTGGCGGATTTAAAGCGCGCGAAGGCGCTGCTGGAAAACCCGGGATTGGCGGCGCGTTGGTCGGCGTTGCTGGGTTCGCCAATCGAGCGTGGTTTGACCATGCTACCGGCGCAGGTACAAAAAGCGGTGCAAAAAGCGTCCGAGACGGCAATGTTGAAAGCCCTGGATATGGCGGTGAAATCAATTGTGATGGAGCCGGTGATGCGCGGTGGGTCGAAGGACCGTTTGCATAAATTCGCCGCCGCTGCATCGGGTGCGGTGGGTGGCGTATTTGGTCTATTGGCATTGAGTGTGGAGTTGCCGGTATCAACGACGATCATGCTGCGCTCCATTGCTGATATCGCCAAAAGTGAGGGGGAAAATATTCAACACATTGAAACCAGACTCGCCTGTTTGACGGTGTTTGCGCTCGGCGGTCGCAAGAAAAATGACGACGCCAGCGAGTCGGGTTATTTCGCGGCGCGCATGGCCATGGCCGGCGCGGTATCAGAAGCCTCAAAATTTTTGGCCGAAAAAGGCCTGACCAAAGTTGGCGCGCCGGCGCTGGTGCGATTGACCTCGCTGCTGGCGTCGCGTTTTGGTGTGGTGGTATCCGAAAAAGCAGCGGTGCAGGCGGTGCCGATTATTGGCGCCGCAACCGGCGCATTGATCAATACCTTGTTTATCGAACATTTTCAGAATATGGCGCGCGGACATTTTATTGTGCGGCGACTGGAAAAAATTCATGGCGCAGAGCCGATCAAACTGATTTATGACGACATCTAAGGTGGTGCACTGTTATTGCCGCATGCCGCATATGTTGATCGGCATGAACCGTATGCGCGGGAGTCGTTGACGCCATGTCGCCAATATTACTCGCCCTGATCCTTGCCCTGCCATTCGGCGGTGCGGTGTTACTGTTGATGTTCAACATCAGCCATCGTCGGCACGCCGCCGGACTGGCCGGATTCGTAACGCTGGTTGCCTGTGTGTTATTGGCCATGCTGGTTGCCGATGTATTTAGTGGCAGCGTGGTGCGGATACGGGCCGATTGGCTGCCATCACTGGGGGTGTCGTTTGGATTACGCATGGACGGACTGGCATTTTTGTTCGCGCTGCTTATTCTGGGTATCGGTGCGTTGATTGTTTTGTACGGTGGTTATTACCTGTCACACGACGATCCGTCCGCCCGGTTTTTTTCATTTTTATTGTTTTTTATGGGATCGATGCTGGGCATCGTGCTGGCCGACAATCTGATTTTGTTGGTGGTGTTTTGGGAATTAACCGGCCTCTCGTCATTTTTGTTGATTGGATATTGGCGACATCGTGAGGACGCACGGCAGGGCGCACGCATGGCGCTGGTGGTGACCGGCGCGGGCGGCCTGGCATTGTTGGCCGGCGTGTTGTTGATTGGTCAAGTGGTTGGCAGTTATGATCTCGATGTGGTGCTGGCAGCCAAAGAGACGCTGCAAAAAAGCCCGTTGTTTATGCCCATTCTGGTGCTGGTGTTATTGGGCGCATTCACCAAGAGCGCGCAATTCCCGTTCCATTTTTGGTTTCCTCGCGCCATGGCCGCGCCGACACCGGTGTCAGCGTATTTACACTCGGCCACCATGGTCAAGGCGGGGGTTTTTCTATTGGCGCGACTGTATCCGGTGCTCGGTGACAACGACGCCTGGTTCTGGATTGTTTCGACCACCGGACTCGTCACGCTGCTGTTGGGCGCGGTGGTGGCGATTTTTCAGCACGATATTAAGGCACTGCTCGCTTATTCGACCGTATCGCATCTTGGTTTGATCACCTTATTGTTCGGGCTCGATTCACAACTGGCGGTGGTAGCGGGTGTGTTTCACATTATTAATCACGCGGTGTTCAAGGCTTCATTGTTTATGGCGGCCGGCATTATTGACCACGAAACCGGCTCACGCGATATGCGCAATTTGAACGGACTGTGGAAGGCGATGCCGATCACCGCGACGCTGGCGATGGTGGCAAGCGCGTCGATGGCGGGGGTGCCGCTGGCCAATGGATTCTTGTCGAAAGAAATGTTTTTTAGCGAAACACTCGCGCTGAACGCGCCGGGAATGTTCCTGTATGCGGCACCGGTTGCGGCAACCCTGGCGGCAATTGCCAGTGTGGTGTATTCGACGCGGTTTATTCACGACGTATTTTTTAATGGTGAGTCGATTGGTCTGAGCAAAGTGCCGCACGAACCGCCGCGTTTCATGCGGGTGCCGGTGGAAATTTTGGTGGTGATTTGTCTGGTGGTGGGCATGTTTCCCGCCATTACCGTTGGGCCGTTGCTGGCGGTGGCGGCCAAGGGCGCGTTGAATTTGGGGCCGGCGGTGCCGTTACCGGTTTACAGTCTGGCCATTTGGCACGGCTTTAACATTCCGCTGTTGATGAGTGTGATAGCCCTGGCGGGCGGAGTGACGGTTTATTTTCTGCTGCACAAAAAAATCAATCTGCACACCATCACAAAATTGCCGGGCGACGCCAAGGTATTGTTTGATGTGTTTGTGGAAAATTTGTTGGCTATAACCGGTGCAATCACCCGTGCCACACAAAACGACAGTCTGCAACGCTACCTCCTGTTGATTGTGCTCACGGCCATCGCGGCGGTGGCCGCAGGCGTCTGGTTGACGCCCCAGCAAGCCACCTCGACGGTGCGCCTGGCGTCGAACCATCCGCCGGCCAATCCGATTGTTTTGACTGTCGCGATGATTGGCATGGTTGCTGCGATTGGTACCGTGGTGATGTATCAGCAACGCTTGATTGCCTTGATTCTGCTTGGCGCAACCGGCTTGGTGGTGTCACTTGTGTTTCTGTATTTTTCGGCACCAGATTTGGCGCTGACGCAGTTATTGGTCGAAGTCGTAACGATTATTCTGATGATGTTGTGCCTCAAATTTTTGCCGGCGCACAGTCCGCCGGAAACCTTGCCCGGCCGAAGCCGGGTTCACCAGTGGCGGGATGGCGTGGTGGCAACCGTTGCCGGATTGGGGGTGAGCTGGCTGCTGTACGAAGTATTAACGCGGCCGTTCAACAGTATCGCGCCGTATTTTTTGCGCACCACGGTTGCCGAGGGCGGCGGTGCCAATGCGGTCAATGTCATCATCGTGGATTTTCGCGGCTTTGACACCTTGGGCGAAATCGCTGTGTTGGGCATGGCCGGGCTCATTGTTGCGGTGTTGTTGCGAAATGTTGGTTTATCAAACACTAATAGTGGTGCGCCGCCCGAGGCAAAAATGGCCCAAATGCACCAAGCGCCGTCCCATTCCTTGATGCTGCAGGTGGTTTCGTCCATTCTGCTGCCGGCGGCGGCAATGGTTTCCATCTACTTATATTTGCGTGGTCACAATTTGCCGGGCGGCGGATTCATTGCCGGTCTGGTGTTTGCCATCGCACTGGTTCTGCAATACGTTGCCATCGGTCGAATGCAGGTTGAATCGCGCATCAAGCTCAATTATGGGCGATGGGTGGGTGCCGGTCTGTTGGCGGCGGGACTGACCGGCATTGGCAGTTTTGTGGTTGGTTTCCCTTTCCTCACCAGCGCTTACAAATACTTTAATCTGCCGGTGTTCGGTTCGGTGCCGATTGCGTCGGCCATGTTTTTTGACCTCGGTGTTTATCTGTGTGTGATTGGCGGCACCATGTTGGCATTGGCCACGCTGGCAGGTGTGCCCAAACACGTTGACAACGTCATGGTGCGCTCAGGCGGGCAAACATCATGAGCCTCGAATTGTTGGTCGCGTTGGGCGTGGGCATTTTGGTTGGCGGCGGCATTTATCTAATGTTGCGGGCGCGTCTGTTTGATGTGGTGCTGGGACTGACGCTGATTTCCTACGCGGTTAATTTATTCATATTTTTTATGGGCCGATTGGCAGTTGGCAAGGCGCCCATCATTCGTGGTGGGGTGTCGTCCTCGTTGGCCAATTACGCCGACCCGTTACCACAGGCGTTGGTGCTGACCGCCATCGTCATTTCATTTGGCATGACGGCGGTGTTATTGGCCATTGCGGTACGTGCCAACATCGAAAATGGCCACGATCACGTTGATGAAGACGGTGGCAAGTCATGATCGAATGGTTAAGACAACACTTGCCGGTTTTGCCGATTGTGGTGCCGCTAGGGGGTGCGGCGCTCGTGTTACTGGTCGGCGAAAAAAATATTTTGTTGCAACGGATCATGGCAATGATTGTCGTGGTGCTGTTGTTGTTATTCGGCGTATTGGCATTACAAATTACCGCGGCCGGGCGGCTGCCGGTTTATTTGCTGGGCAATTGGCAGGCACCGTTTGGTATTGTGCTGGCACTGGATAAATTAACCGCCATCATGCTGATGTTGACGGCATTGATCAGCGCCGTGGTGTTGGCCGCGGCCTGTGCCAAGGCCGGTAAAACAGCGTTGGGTCCGGCAGGACCCGTCAAGCGGGTGGACGAGGGCGTTTATTTTTACCCGCTGTTCTTGTTGCAGCTCATGGGTTTAAACGGCGCCTTTCTGACGGCGGATTTATTTAATCTGTTTGTATTTTTTGAAGTATTGCTCGCCGCCAGTTACGGCATGTTGTTGCAGCATAGCGACCGGTCGCGCACCAATGCCGCCTCGCACTATGTGGTGATTAATTTATTTGGCTCGGCGCTATTTTTGATTGGTGTGTCGTTGTTGTATGGGGTGACCGGCACTCTGAATATGTCGGACCTTTCTCAAAAAATTCACGCGCTGCCGGCTGGTTCACGTGCACTGGTGGCTTCGGCAGGATTTTTGTTGTTGGTGGTTTTTTCCATCAAGTCCGCGTTGCTGCCGCTCAATTTTTGGTTGACCGGCACTTATGGTCGGGCATTATTGCCGGTGGCGGCACTTTTTGCCTTGATGACCAAGGTCGGCGTGGTGGCCATTGCCCGCACCCTGACGTTAATTTACCCGGATGGTGGTGACATCAATGCCCACATGCGTGATGTTCTTTTAATTGTCGCTCCCGTCACTTTATTGGCCGCCGCTTTTGGCGCGCTGGCTGCGCGTGAGCTAAAGGTGTTGATTGGTTGGTCCGTGGTCGGGTCGGCGGCGATGATTATTACCGCCATGGCCATCGGCAACGCCAAGGCGATATCAGGTGCGTTGTTTTATTTGATTGGCAGTACGGTGGCCACCGCGCTGTTGTTTTTGAATGCGGCTGCCATTGATGCATCGTCCGCCGAGGCGACCCGACGCGCAAAATCAAACAATAGCCATTGGGCGTGGACCGGCGCACTGTATTTGATCGGCGCGGCGGCGATGGCGGGCGTGCCACCGTTCGCCGGATTCATCGGCAAGGCGGTGATATTGATGGGGGCCATGCAGCAGGCATGGGCGGCATGGATTCTGACCAGCATTTTAACGGCCAGCTTGCTGACGATGATTGCTTATGCACGCATGGGCAGCCGTTTGTTTTGGAAGCGTGATGCCGCCTCGACAGCCACTTATCGCTTGCCGACAATTAGTCTGGCAATGATGGTGTTTGCCATGACCATCTTTGCCGCACCGATTCAGCGATTCACCGACCAAACGGCAATTGAAATGACGCGTCCGCAGATTATGATCGATCATGTATTGGGTAAGTTACCCCAGCAGCCACCGAAAAAAGTTGAGGTGCCCAAATGAAGCGGCTGTTGCCCCAACCGTTGATTTCGGCGATGTTGTTTGTGGTCTGGTTGATGTTGAACAATACCGTGCATCCGGCACACCTGTTTTTGGCGGCGTTGCTCGCCATTGTCATCCCGCAGTGGACCTCCACACTCACGTTCGGGATGCCCGCACCCAAAGTTAAACAGCCGTTGACGATTGTGATCTTGATGGTGATTGTGCTGATTGATATCGTGAAATCGAACATCGATGTGGCCAGGCTGATTCTGGGGCCGGAAGCGCGCATCAAGCCGGCGTTTGTCTGGGTGCCGCTGGATATTACCGATGCCCACGCCAAGACCGCACTTGCCGGCATCATCACCATGACGCCGGGAACGCTGTCGGCAGATTTTTCGCCGGATGGAAAATTTCTACTGGTGCACGCCTTGAACGTGACCGAACCCAATGCGCTGATCGCCGCGATCAAATCGCGTTATGAATTGCCGCTGAAGGAGATTTTTGAATGATCGAACAATTGTTGATCGGACTTTCACAACTCGGCGGATGGACACAATCCGCCATGGCGTTTGCCCTGGTCGCATTTGCGGTTTCGATGTTGCTCGCCGGGTGGCGGTTGCTGCATGGGCCGGATGCAGAAGACCGTATTCTTGCGCTCGATACGATTTACGTGAATGCGCTGGCGGTCACCATTCTGTTTGGAATTGTTTTTGCCACCACAATTTATTTTGAGGTCGCGCTGGTGATTGCCATGTTGGGTTTTATCGGCACCGTGGTGCTGGCAAAATACCTCGAACAAAAGGAGATTATTGAATGATGTCACCCTGGCAGGACATCGTGATTTCCGTGTTGTTGGTGCTTGGCGCCGGTTTTGCCTTGATTGGCTCATACGGACTCGCCAAGCTGGATCATTTTCTGAAACGGTTACACGCACCAACCAAAGTTTCCACCCTTGGTGTCGGCTGTATCCTGCTCGCGTCGATGGCCTATTTTTCATTTTCTAAAAACGGCCTGAACCTGCATGAATTATTGGTGACGTTGTTCATATTTTTGACCGCGCCCATCTCTGCGCATCTGCTGGCCAAGGCTGCGTTAAAACGGCGGGCCGGCCTTCGGCCACCGCCACCGCCCGCATCGACGTCCGTCCCTGCGGCAGCGCCACCCGTGGACTGACCTTGCCGGTTGGAGTGGACTGAAGAAGATTTGTATTCCGTGCCATAATTTTTACACCCTCCCCCAATCGTACCCTCAAGGATTTTTCCCTATGGCCGTGAATTCCGTTCTGCCGACCAAGGCGTCACTGTTGCCCGTATCCGGCATTCGTCTCGGCATTGCCGAGGCGCATGTGCGCAAGCCAAATCGCAAGGATATGTTGATTGTCGAGATGGTGGACGGCAGCGTTACCGCCGGTGTGTTCACCCAAAACCGATTTTGCGCGGCACCGGTGACGGTATGCCGCGAGCATTTGCGCAAACACAAATACAAGCGAAAACACAAACACGAGCTGCAGCGCGCCATCGTCGTCAACACCGGCTGTGCCAACGCGGGCACTGGTGAACGCGGCATGCAGGATGCGCTGGCCACCTGCACAGCGGTGGCCACCGCGCTCGCTTGCACACCGGAGCAGGTGTTGCCGTTTTCCACCGGCGTCATCATGGAGCATTTGCCGATGACGCGGATATTGGCCGGCGTGCCCAAGTGTGTGGCCGACCTGCGTGCGGACGGCTGGTTTGATGCGGCGCATGCCATCATGACCACCGACACCGTGCCCAAGGCGTTTTCCAAACAAATTTCCCTGTACGGAAAAACCGTCACCATCACCGGCATCGCCAAAGGTGCGGGCATGATTGAACCGAACATGGCAACCATGCTGGGCTTCATCGCCACCGATGCCTGTGTTGCCGAAGATGTTCTTAACGACATGGTGCGCGAGGCGGCGACCTTGTCCTTTAATGCCATCACCATCGATGGCGACACATCGACCAATGATTCGTTTGTGCTGATCGCCACCAACCAGGCCGACCATCCGCAGATCGCCGGCGAAGGCACGGCTGAACACGGCATGTTGCAGATCGCCATCAACGATGTCGCCATCCACCTCGCGCAGGCCATCGTGCGTGACGGCGAAGGTGCCACCAAATTTATTACCATCAAAGTGGATGGTGGCAAAAGCCGCGAGGAATGTATGCTGGCGGCCAAGGCAATCGGCAATTCGCCGCTGGTCAAAACCGCGTTTTTTGCCTCCGACCCCAATCTCGGCCGCATCCTCGCGGCGGTGGGTTATGCCGGTATTGACGATTTGGATCAAAACAAAATCACGCTGCATCTTGGCGACGTATTGGTCGCCGAGCATGGTGGCCGCGCCGCCAGTTATCAGGAAGAAGATGGCAAGCGGGTCATGAAGGAAGCCGAGATTTTGATTCACATCGATCTTGGCCGCGGCAAAGCCACAGCAGTGGTGTGGACCTGCGATTTATCGTACGACTATGTCAAGATCAATGCCGACTACCGCAGCTAAATTGGTGAGCCGAAAATTTTATGTTTAACAAGATCGACATGGTTGCAGTCAAGGCCGCGGCGTTAATAGACAAGATTGACGCGATGCTGCCGGTGCCTGCGGCCAACGACTGGAAAGCCATTGCCTATCGCTGGCAAAAAATGGACGGCGGAATTTTTGGTGGGTCACGCGGCACCCTGGTTCCGGTACGTCAACCCCATGTCATTCACCTGTCTGATTTGTACGATATCGATGAACAAAAACAGCGCCTGGTGGCCAACACCAAACAATTTGTTGAAGGCAAAACCGCCAACAATGTATTGCTCACTGGTGCGCGCGGGACCGGCAAATCGTCTCTGGTCAAAGCGGTCTTGCACCGTTTTGCCAAACAAGGATTACGATTGATTGAAGTTGATCGTGCCGATTTGATTGATCTGCCAACCATTGCCGATTGGGTGGCGGGGCGGCCGGAAAAATTTATCGTGTTTGCCGATGATCTGTCATTTGAGGCCGGTGATGCTGCCTACAAGGCATTAAAGTCGATTCTTGATGGTGGCGTGGCGGCACCGATTGAAAACATGTTGGTTTATGCCACTTCCAATCGTCGACATTTGATGCCGGAAATGATGCTCGAAAACGAGCAGGCGGTTCACACGGCGGATGGCGAAATTCATCCGGGTGAAACCACCGAGGAAAAAATTTCCCTGTCTGAGCGATTTGGCTTGTGGCTGTCGTTTTATCCGTTTGATCAAACGCAGTATCTCGCCATCGCCCGCCATTGGCTGGCAGTACTGTCGGCAAAAATGAAGGTGGATGAAAACCACTTTCGTCAGGCAGCGTTGTTGTGGGCATTGGAGCGCGGCGCACGCAGCGGACGCATTGCCTATCAATTTGCCCGCGACTATGCGGGCAGTGCAGCGGTGACAACCAAACCCGCGGTAAAAAAATCACCACGCATGGTTGCGGTGATCAAGCCGGCCCGTGTGATGCGTCGTCGATGATATTGCCGATGACCGGTCAGCCGGCGTGACCATCATGAAGGTGACAGACGTGGCGGTGGCGGTATTTCTCAAACCAGACGGCCGTTTTTTATTGTCGTCGCGTGCCGAGGGCAAACCCTACGCCGGCTACTGGGAATTTCCGGGTGGCAAGATTGAGCCGGGAGAGTCCGTGCGTGACGCGCTGGTGCGGGAGCTGCGTGAAGAGCTCAATGTGGTCATTGATCATTGCACCCCCTGGTTTTCATTCATGATGGTTTACCCGCACGCCACAGTTCGATTACACACCTGGCGTGTGACCCGTTGGCACGACGTCGATCCACGCGGCATGATGGGCATGGAGGGACAGCAATTTCAATGGCAACAACTCAAAACCATCAACGTGTCGCCGACGTTGCCGGGCTGTGTACCGATTTTTCGCGCGTTGTCTTTGCCAACAACTTACATCATTAGCAACGCTGCAGAGATGGGCGCAAAAGTGTATCTCCAGCATTTGCGCGAATCTTGGGGCAAAAATGACGCAAACGACGCGCCAAATAACACTTTTCGTTCTCCAATTCGACGCCTGATTCAAGTGCGCGAAAAGTCCATGACCGACACGCAGCGCCGCGCGTTTGCGACCGAAGTGGTGGCAATGGGTCGTGAGTGCAACGCTATGGTGATGATCAATGGTGATATTGAGTTGGCCCAGGCGGTGAATGCGGATGGCGTGCATTTGACCGGCATGCAATTACGCACACTCACGGCGCGACCGGCATGTGCGTGGGTTGGCGCATCCGCCCACAGTCACGCGGACTTGATGCGCGCAGCTGAGTTGCAATGTGATTTTGTGGTGTTGGGCAGTGTTCAAGCGACCGCCACCCATCCGGGACAGGTGCCGCTGGGCTGGGAGAAATTTACCGAAATGGTGGGTGATACACTGGTTCCAGTATTTGCGATTGGCGGCATGTTGCCCACCGACCTTGATCAGGCCATGCAACGTGGTGCACATGGCATTGCCATGCAGCGAGCGGGTTTGTAACTGACACCACTTTTTCAAAGCGATATTTCTTAATATGCACCTCACTATTTTTGATACAGCGGTTGTCAACACCATCGTGCGGGCGTTATCGATCACATTTTTAAGAGTGACGGGATGGAAAGTGACCGGTTCGTTGCCGACTGAACACAGCAAATATGTGTTGATTGCCGCGCCACACACCAGCAACTGGGACCTGCCCTACACCTTGATGGTAGCGTTAAGTCTGCGATTACACATTTACTGGATGGGCAAACAATCAATATTTAATCCGCCATTTCGTCACCTGATGATGTGGCTCGGCGGTATTCCCGTCAACCGTGCCGCGGCCAGCAATCTGGTGGCGGCATCAGCCGAGGCCATCAAAAATGCCGATCGGCCGGTACAATTGGTGGTGCCGCCGGAGGGCACCCGCAGCAAGTCGCGTTATTGGAAGACCGGTTTTTATTACATCGCGCTGAGTGCCAATGTGCCGATCATCATGGCCTATATGGACTACGAGAAGAAAATGTCTGGGTTGGGGCCGATACTTTACCCATCCGGTGATATCGACGCGGATATGAAAATCATCAAGGCGTTTTATGCGCCGTTCAAAGGCAAAAATGCGGCGCAGTTTGATGGGGAGTAATCATCCACAAGGAGGTTTACCATGGGCACCAGTAAAAAACCGGCTGATGGAGAGCAATTAACGTGCGAAGTTTGTATGACGTCGATGGCGGCGGCGGATGCAATCACGCCTGAAGCCACCGACTACTATTTGCATTTCTGCGGTTTGGATTGTTACGGGAAGTGGAAAAGCCGTATCGGCAACACACCGGATCAAGGCAACACCCCGGATCAAGGCAAC
>JANPNU010000388.1:0-2056 GCA_031427615.1 Burkholderiales bacterium | reverse complement strand
GAAATTCATTTGGAGATGGAGGACAGTGGATATATTGCTGTCCGTCCGAATAGCAGGCTTCAAATCAGTACGTTTGCGGCGAAAGGGGGATGAAAATGATTCCAGCGTCATTACACTTTCGTAGGCGGCGTACGCTTTGTTAATGGTTGGATCGGCGGACTCAGCAGCCAAAGAACCTGTTTACGACGCCAAATGCAACGATTCAAATGCGCGGCAGAGATCATGAAATTGGAGTGGGGGCAAATGCAGCAGGTGCAGGCAACGATACTGCGGGAATTTACTTCAAAGTACTTGTTGGCGGTGGCCAAATAGTCTCTACAAATGGAGAACTGGAAGTGGCGGTAGATCAAGCTGAATTTGTCGCCAAAGTCGGCAATCGTCCTCAACTTCTTAAAGAAATTCCAAAGGTGTTTAGCGCCACAGAAAATGAAAAACTGATTGAAGGCAAGTTCGTCATGGTGCAAAAAAATGCTGCAGCTCGACTTGAGACACGGCGAAATGAAAATAAGATGCGACTTCAAAATGCGGAAAAATTAACGTCAGGCCAAAAGTCTGGGCAAGTCGAGTCCGCTCAACAGAAAAGATGATTTTTCCCCCACCGCAGATGTCGGCGAACGGCGGCGCAAAAATCCCGGACCGCCTGGTCCGAATTAAGCCGCAAACGCCACCACGTGATCGATTTCCAGTTGAATGCCAATCTTTTGGCCAAGCTCGTGGTTATGATGGGACGGCACCAAGGAAAATACCTGGGTTCCGCTATCGAGTTTTAACGTATAAAGAATGTCGGCACCGCGAAACGCCTTGTGTACGACTTTGGCCGAGGCGGGGCTCGCGTCGTCGTGTTGAATATCGTCGGGGCGCAACAATACGTCATAGTTGGCATTATTAACAACGTCGTTGGCGTGCAGGTTTGTTGGGTGCATCAGCCCCAATTCGGTATTGACTAAACCATCAGCGGTACCTCGCCCGCGAATGAGCACGCCTTGGCCGATAAAATCGGCGACAAATCGAGTGGTTGGCCGGTGATACAAATTGTACGCGCTGTCTGCTTGTTCAATTACGCCGTGATTCATCACACTGATTTGGTCGGCGATCGAAAACGCCTCATTTTGATCGTGGGTGACAAATAACGCAGTGGTATTAAGTTGCTTTAATAAGGCGCGAACTTCCAGTCCGAGTTTCTCGCGCAATTCCACGTCCAAACTTGAGAACGGCTCATCCATCAATAACAATTTTGGGCTGGGGGCCAAGGCGCGGGCGAGCGCAACACGTTGGCGTTGACCACCAGAAATTTCGTGCGGATAACGGATTGCGTAGTCGGTCAGTCCAACCAACTCGAGCATTTCACAAACGCGACGTGCAGAGGCCGATTTATCCAACGCCCGTAATCCGAAAGCAATATTTTCTGTGACGTTTAAATGCGGAAAGAGTGCGAAATCTTGGAAAACATAACCCAATTTCCGTTCTTCTGCTGCGACAAAGCTTGTGTTGCTGACAAAGTGTGCGCCGTCCACTGTGATGGTGCCAGCAGAAGGGCGTTCGAAGCCGGCAACGAGTCGAAGAATGGTTGTTTTTCCGCAGCCACTGGGGCCAAGCAAGCAGCCAATCGTCCCCTTTTCGATATGAAAATCGAAGTTGTGACAAATCGGCACGCCATTGGGATAGGAGAAGCTAACCTGTTGAATTGACAGTAGCGGCGTGGTTTTGAGCATGATTGATTATAACGGTGAAAAAGAATAAATTTGACAAATGAGAATCATTCTCATTATTATTTGGGTACCAAATCAATTTTCCCGTTGCACGGATAAGAATTCATTGATTTGTTGAGCACTCGAACACCCAATTGGATCAAATGCATCACCGATCCCGTTCAACCACCAAAATCGACCCCCATGACAAACAATCTTAAATCCACTATCCACTCACTGATCGCCACGGTTGGAAAGCCCGCCACCTACGGCATTACCTTGAGCATCAAGAACTAACGCACCAAGGCGAAAGAGCGGGATCCGCTCTTCCTCCTGACATCACGCTATAATCTGTCTTTGGGGCGGGC
>JANPNU010000387.1:0-3300 GCA_031427615.1 Burkholderiales bacterium | reverse complement strand
GGAACGATGGGCAAGTATTACGCGCTCAACGAGGGTATCGAAATTGCAGTTGCCGAAGCCATTGAAGACCACTACAAGCCGCGATTTGCGGGAGATGTTTTGCCCAGAAGTGATGTTGGTGTAATCGTTGCGCTCGCAGATAAATTGGAGACACTAGTTGGCTTGTTTGGAATTGGGCAGTTGCCGACGGGTGATAAAGACCCGTTCGCCCTTCGTCGCCACGCACTTGGTGTATTGAAGTTGATGATGCACTACAAATATCCGGCATCGCTCGAGCAAATAGTGATTGTAGCGATGACCCCGTTTGTGGGAAAGGCTGATGTTCGCGAGTCGCTGTTGCCGTTTATGCTTGATCGATTTCGTGGAATGATGCTAGAGGCTGGTTACGGCCCGCTTGAAATAGAGGCTGTGATTTCAAGCTCGAATGCTGTTTATTCTTCCCCAGCCCTAAGCGCACCCTTGTACAAAGCGATAGAAAACCTAGCGGCGGTACGCGCTTTTGCAAAGCTGCCAGAGGCACTGAATCTCGCTGACGCGAACAAGCGGATAAACAATATTTTGAACAAGGCGGATGGGTATCCTACCGCTGCAAATCCTACGCTCTTTGAACTGGATGCAGAAAAGGATTTGTATGCTCAGATGCAGAAAGCCAAAACCGAGTTCGACCGCTACGCTGCTAAAGGTGATTTAACGAATGCTCTGGTGTCGCTTGCCCAGTTAAAGAGCCCGGTAGATAAGTTTTTCAAAGACGTGATGGTCAATGTTGAAGATCAGCATATCCGTTCCAATCGACTGGGACTTCTTGAAGAGCTTTATCTGCTGATGAATCAGGTCGCCGACTTGTCGAAATTGGCAGCCTAGGCGGGCTTGTCCGAATCATGCCAACCACTTCCAAATTAATCATTCTTGATCGTGACGGTGTGATCAACGTGGATAGCGCCGAGTTCATCAAATCGCCTGCAGAGTGGAAACCGATTGCCGGCTCAATCGAGGCCATCGCCAGCCTAAATCGTGCCGGGTATCGTGTGGTGGTGGCCACCAATCAATCCGGTATTGGCCGCGGTCTATTTGATATGGCTACACTCATGGCGATTAACGACAAAATGGTCGAGATGGTGTTCCGGCAGGGCGGTCGGATTGATGCGGTTTTTTTCTGCCCGCATACTGCCGGGGAAAATTGCCAATGCCGCAAACCCAATACCGGCATGTTTACCGACATTGCCGCGCGCTTCAAAGTTGGGCTGGCAGGGGTGCCAACCATTGGTGATTCATTACGCGATTTGCAAGCGGGTGCGGCCGTTGGCTGTCTGCCAATTTTGGTTCTCACCGGCAAGGGGAAAAAGACCAGCCAACATGAGGCGTTGCCGCCCGGCACCCGTGTATTTGCCAATCTGGCGGAAGCGGTTCGTCAATTGGTGAGTGAAGTCGCGCTTGGCATGCGCGCATGATTGTTCTGCGTTCCATTTTATTTTTTGTTCTGGCTGTGCTGGGCACGATTTTTTATGGTGCCTTCACAGTGCCGCTCGCCATTGTTTGGCATGACGTTGGATACGAATGTGCCAGGTTGTGGGGCAAACAAATATTGTGGTTGGCCAAATACATTTGTGGCATTGATTATGAGGTGCGCGGTTTACAAAACCTGCCCAACTCGCCGGTGGTGGTGATGGCTAAACATCAATCCGCATGGGAAACGGTGGGCATTTTGAGTCATTTGCCACGTGCGGCTTGGATTATTAAAAAGGAATTGTTATGGGTGCCCATCATTGGCTGGGTATTGGGCGGGCTTAAGTCAATTTCGATTGACCGTAAAAGCGGTCGCAGTGCGCGTGATCAGATTCTTGAGCAGGGCCGCGATCGTCTCAAATGCGGCTACTGGGTGATTATTTTTCCAGAAGGCACACGAGTGGCACCCGGCGCAAGACGTAAATATGGTTTGGGCGGATCGTTGCTCGCATCCGCGACCGGCACGCCGGTATTGCCTATTGCGCACAATGCCGGTGAATGTTGGCGACGTAATGCGTTCCTGAAATATCCTGGCAAAGTGACCATGTCGATTGGACCGGCTATTGTGACCCAAGGCAAGGATGCCGCGACGGTGAGCGCGGAAGTGGAAACGTGGATAGAAGCCGAAATGCTGACGTTACCAAAGGTCAACTGAATCCATGACCTACGATCTGTTCGATAAGTTAACGGATTTTTTAGCGCCCAAGTCGGTCAGGAATTCAAATCCCCGTTCTCCTGCCAACCGCCGTCCAGGAAAGGAAGAAAGTGAACATTCCATCGCGCTTGATGGTAGGCGGGTCGATTACAAGTTGGTGCGTCGTCGTGGTCGACGTGGCGTTGGTCTGAAGGTCGACGGCGCCGGTCTGACTGTTGCGGCCTCGTTAACCACACCCATCTCGGTCATTGAGGGAATGATCGACCAACACGCCAATTGGGTTGCCAAAAAACTGGGCCAATGGTCTCACCGGCAAATTGTGCCGCAGCGCTGGGAAACCGGCACGGCCATCTCGTTTATGGGTGAACAACTGACATTGATGATTGATGTTGGTCACGCCCGTGCGAGCGTTGAACGCGCCGGTTCACCCATGGCGCATTTATTTGTGAAAGTCAAAACGGCGGATCCGGCATTGATTGAAAAGGCTGTTGTGACGTGGATGAAAAAACAGGCGTTGCCGCATTTTGCCCAGCGTGCATTTTTGTTTTCCCGCTTACATCAGCTAACGCCACCACAGGTGTTTTTATCGAGCGCCAATAACCGTTGGGGAAGTTGTAACTCGCGTCGTGAAGTGCGATTTTCATGGCGGCTGATCAAAGCCGGTCCGGCGCTGATTGATTATGTTGTTTGCCATGAGCTCGCTCATTTGCGCCATATGAATCATTCAGTGGCGTTTTGGGCGGAAGTGCAACGCATGTGCCCAGACTATGAGGGGTTAAAAAAAGAACTGGATCGAAACGATCACGCCTACAGGGCGTTTTAGAGAATCCTTATTCCGCGCGCTGTTTCAGTGCAAAGTATCCCAAACGCCGCACCCATGCTGGTTTTTATCACTTGGAAACTTCTGTCTAAAAAAACCCGTCATCCTGGCCGAGGCCGGGATCCAGAGGTGGACAAGTGATTGAAAATACAAAAGGACTGGATTCCGGCCCGGGCAAGTGCCCGGTTCATCCTGAGCCCGTCGAAGGGCCGGAATGACGAAATTTGTGGGTTTTTAGAAGCCGCCCCAGTAGTGAAAGTCGATTATCAGCGCGCTGTTTCGGACGAATTGCATTGAAACAGCGCGTCTAATTTAGAGTTTT
>JANPNU010000386.1:0-2069 GCA_031427615.1 Burkholderiales bacterium | reverse complement strand
GATGGCGCGGCCGAGCCATCGCCAATCGTCACCACCGCATCCAGCGGCGACGGTTTCCCACTCAACGGGGTGATCGGCCTCGGCAGCAAAGAGATGCTGCTGCAGCTTTCCATTTATGCCTCCTCAAAACCGGAAGTGCCGGTGGACATGAGCGGTTTGTTGCGAATTGATTTTGCGGCCACCAATATGTTTTTTGAAACGATTCGCGCCATCCACCTTTCACAAAAACGGGTGGTCTTGTCCAATTTGAATGAATTGGTCGCTGCGTTGCTGGAAGTATTTGGCATGACCAAATTCGCCATCATTATTCGCAAAAAATCCGCCTAGTTTTCCGTCACGCCAAACCTATGTCCAACGAGTCACGCGAAGCCCCTCCCCAATATCACGGCACCACCATCATTTCAGTGCGTCGCGGCAAGGACGTCGCCATGGGCGGCGATGGCCAGGTCACCTTGGGCAATATCGTGGTCAAGGCCAGTGCACGCAAAGTTCGCAAACTTTATAACGACCAGATTCTCGCCGGATTTGCCGGTGCCACCGCTGACGCGTTCACGTTGTTTGAACGATTCGAGGCAAAACTCGAAAAATACAACGGCAATTTGCTGCGCTCGGCCATCGAGCTTAGCAAAGATTGGCGCACCGACCGGGTGCTGCGCCGCCTCGAGGCCATGTTGACGGTTGCCGACCGCGAATCCTCGCTGATTATTACCGGCAATGGTGATGTATTGGAGCCTGAACATGGATTGCTTTCAATCGGCTCGTGCGGCGCCTACGCAAATGCGGCAGCAATTGCGTTATTGCAAAATTCCGAATTTTCGCCGGTTGATATTGTCAAAAAGTCACTGACGATCGCCGCGGACCTGTGCATCTACACCAACCACAATCAAACCATCCTGACCTTGGATTAACAACCTGCCACCGTCAGCCACCGACGGCGACCCTTGCTTCCCGCGGCCCGATTTTTTCTGTGTTCCACACACTTTGACTGAGTCTTTCCACGCAGATGTTTCTTGCCAAAAGTTTTATCCAACAAAAAAATGCTGACTCCAAAAGAAATTGTCACGGAACTTGATAAACACATTGTTGGCCAGGCCGCGGCAAAACGCGCCGTGGCCATTGCGCTGCGCAATCGTTGGCGCCGCAGCCAGGTCGAGGAGCCACTGCGGACCGAGATCACCCCCAAAAATATTTTGATGATCGGCCCGACCGGTGTCGGCAAAACTGAAATTGCGCGGCGATTGGCAAAACTGGCGAACGCGCCGTTTATCAAAATTGAGGCGACCAAATTCACCGAGGTCGGCTACGTCGGGCGCGATGTTGACACCATCATTCGTGACCTGGTCGAATCGGCCGTCAAGGACGCGCGTGAAGCCGCCTCACAAAAAATGCGCCATCTCGCCGCGGACAGCGCCGAACAACGCGTGCTCGATGTGTTGTTGCCACAGGCACGTCAGTTCGATTTCTATGGCAAGGCACCGGCGCCGGACACAGCCGAAGCCGACACCGCCACCCGCCAGAAATTTCGCAAAATGCTGCGTGAAGGCGCGCTTGACGAGCGTGAAATTGAAATTGAACTGGCATCGCTGCCGTCGTCGATGGAAATTTTTGGCCCACCCGGCATGGAGGATTTGACCCAGCAGATTCAGGGCATGTTTCAAAACATGGGGCCGGGTCGCAAGCAGCCACGCAAAGTGACCGTGAAGGAAGCGTTGAAATTGTTGACCGACGAGGAAGCGATGAAACTCGTCAACGACGAAGAGACCAAACACGAAGCGGTGAAAAACGTCGAACAAAACGGCATTGTTTTCCTGGATGAAATTGACAAAATCGCCGCTCGCTCCGACCACCACGGTGCCGATGTCTCGCGCCAGGGTGTGCCCCGGTCAGCGCGTGCGTGGTGGAGATGGGAAAGCCGAGGAAGGTGGCCAGCAGCACGGTGGCCCCCGCACCGTATCCGACGGCAAGCAGGAAGTGCGGCGAGGTGGTGAGTTCATTGGGGACCAGACCTTTGCCGGAAAACTTTTTCATCAAAACCTCGGCGACGAAGATGGCCGACATGTCGGCCAGCA
>JANPNU010000385.1:0-9576 GCA_031427615.1 Burkholderiales bacterium | reverse complement strand
GCACCGAAGCCATCAAGCCCATTGGCGCGAGTTTTTTATTAAGCGTGCGTAAATCCGGAACGGTATCAAGCTTGAGAATTTCGCGGGCGATGGTACCGGTGTATTCCGGATAAATATCAATACTGCCGGTGGTGAGAGCGCTCAACACGATGGCGGTATTGCCCAACCCCTGACGATGCACTGCGCCACGTTCACCGGCGCGGATTGCAGTTTGCCGAATGAGCTCGGCCAAAATATAGGACTCGGTAAAACGTTTTGAGCCGACCGTCAACGCCATTTCATTGGATGCCGCAAAACCCGAACGGGTACCCGTCAGCCCAATGACCAGAATAATGGCCAGCGCAATTGCCAGATACATGGCCCGCAAAATAACCATCAACCGCCCATACCCATTGCGAATAAAAATTGGTTTCTGGTCACAACGATTTTTCCGGGTTCAATGTGAGTAGGCCGCGCAGATCGGTGACAACGTGCATGGGCGGCAATTCGGCGTATTCGTCTGGCGCACCTGTTCGATTGACCCAGACGGGCACCAGACCAAACGCGGCCGCGCCGGCCACATCCCAGCGGTTACTCGAAACAAATATGATTTCACCCGCGGCAACGGCAAATGCATCCGTCACCAGCGCGTAAACACGGGGGTCGGTCTTGAACACGCCCGCCGCCTCGACGGAAATGACCGCGTCAAACAACCCATCGATCCCGGCCGACCGGATCGCGTCGTGCAACATGCTGGTGTCACCGTTGGACAAAATAGCCGTAGGCACCTCCCGGGCGCCCAATGAAAGCAACACCTCGTTTACCTCCGGATAGGCGCTGAGAGTTCGATAGGCATCCAGTAAGGACGCGCGTAACGCCCGATCGACCAGTGGAAATTTCGCAAAAGTAAAATCCAGCGCCTTGGTGGTGAGCGCCCAAAACGGTTCAAACCGATGTGCCAGCGACAACACCCAGGTGTATTCAAGTTGTTTGGCCCGCCAGCACTCGGCAAATAATTTTGCATCCGGCCCGACCGCGTCGGCATGACGAAACACGGCCGAATTGACATCAAACAGGGTGCCGTAGGCATCAAACACAAAAACGCGGGAGGGGGTCATTTGCCGGGTTCGGGGAGGTTAGAGGGTTGATGGGGGTAAAGGTTAGCCGAAAATTAGGACCGATCTGACTAATGATCTTCCTTTTCCGGCCGAAAACAAAGTTATACGATTCCCGAAATCATAAATACGAGGCCAATATGATCAACCGACCAATTCAGACGATTCCAAACCACGTTGCATCCACCCGGCCCAGCAAACTCGACGCGCTGTTGGCCAAAGTGGGCATTCAACGTATCACCGATCAAATCCTGCTGCAATGGGGCACCAACGAGGGCGATGTGTATATGAACTCACTGCTGATCAATGATCGAGAGCATTTGCGCGCCGGTTTTCCGCCACACGTGTCGAAAGCGATATTTGCCCTGATCAAACTAAACGAAACTGAAATTCGTTCGACAGGCGAACACGCCAAGGGCGAGACGCACTAAGCGTTTGTGGTTGCCCCCATTGGCAGCCGCGGCGTTAGAAACGTGACCCCGGTTGTTTGAGAAAAGCCGACTCCTCCGCGCTGGACTCACGACCAAGAATGGCATTGCGGTGTGGATAACGTCCGAATCGATCAATGATCGCTTTGTGTCGCAATTCAAAATCCAAATTGTTGTTTGTGCCATTCGCAGCAAATAATTTCACGGCCTGTTCGTGAATCCGCTTTGATTCACTGTGCATAAACGGCATCAACAAAAACGCCCGCTCGGCTGGCGTGAGTGACTGATCCGCACCCATCGCCACCGCTTCCTGCGCCAATTGCAACGCCAAGTCATCACTGGCAAACGCGGCGGGGGTGTCCCGAAACATATTGCGAGAAAATTGATCGAGCACGATGATCTCGGCCAATCGGCCGATGGGTGTTTCCCGCCATTCATTCAACTCGCCGGCATGCGCCTGAGCGTGTAATGGCAAAAAACGATCACCAACCAATTGATCAAACGCAGCATCCACTTTCCAGTGTTGCGCAGGCGAAATTTCTTTAAACCAAAAATCGTAAACAGATTGGAACAAAGTGATTTCGCAAAAAAGTGATCAACACAGATGGGTCAACACAAAAAAATAACAAACTCAAGCATGGACGCTGTTTTACAGCCAATATAACTTGAAATTACCCGCCAATAAACGAGTTTCAATTTATCACTTGTCTGTTGCTACGGCAATGAAAGAGGCTGCCGACTTGCGAGTTGCCTCCCTCGACGAGAGGAGTAAAGCCCCTCCCCCTCGACGGGGGAGGGGTTGGGGAGAGGGTGGGTCTACCCCCTTGCCTCATCAATCGGCAGACCGGATTCCGGCCGGCGTAGGCAGGTGGGTAGACACAACGTTTTCAAAAACTTCCATAAATGCTGCCGACTTTGTCGAATGTTTTTAGGCGTTTCTCGTCTCAAAAATTCCATGCGACGATGCGGCTTTTCTTTTGCCCTTGCGCCATGTCGACGGTTTCAACCTGACGCGCGCCTGCGTCCTGCAACGCAGCAAAAATTGCCGGTAAATTTTCGCTGCGCGACACCAGCGCCGTAAACCACGACACCTGTGTTTTGTATTGCGCACTTTCGGCAACCATGCGACAAATAAAGCCAACCTCACCACCCTCGCACCACAGCTCCAAAGCCTGCCCCCCAAAATTTAACTTCGGTGCGGATCTCGACTCACGTTTGCCCGCCTTGCCGAGATTTTTCCATTTGCGTGTGGAACCGGCGTCGGCTTCCTCGGCGGAGGCGTGAAAAGGCGGGTTACACATGACCACATCAAAACGATCATTCGCTGTCAGCACACCATCAAAAATTTTCTGCGGCGACGATTGCAATCGTAATTCAATTACCGCCGCCAACCCCGTATTGGCATCGACGATTTTTTGCGCCGCGGCAAGTGCATCGACATCCACATCACTGCCAACAAAACTCCAGCCGTATTCGTGATGACCAATCAAAGGATAAATGCAATTCGCACCGACGCCAATATCGAGCACCCGAATCGACGGCCCGCGCGGAATCGTGTCGTTGTGGTTCACAGCAAGTAGATCGGCGACGTTGTGCAAATAATCTGCGCGGCCCGGAATCGGTGGGCACAAATAACCCGGCGGGGTCGACCACGACGCGACGCCATAAAAACTTTTTAATAACGCCGCATTCAATGTTTGCACCGCATCCGCATTGGCAAAGTCAATCGTGACTTCGTTGGCATCAAACGGATTGGCGATCAAGAAAGACTGGAGTGCGGGCAAAGCGCTAACCAGCTCGGCAAAATTGTAACGGCCGCGATGGCGATTACGTGTATGCAGGCTGAGTTTTTCAAGCACCGGTTTACGAATTTCCGGCGGAGATTGATCTGGTGCTCGTTTATTGGAGTGGGCGGATTTTTTTTGCATGATGATTGGCTGCCGGTAAGGGGGCGCGAACAAACGCGAGAGATAAAACGGGATATCGCGAGAAAAAACGAACGGACAACGCGGTTGGGGATGAAATATAAAACACCAGCATGGGCGCGGTGTTTGCGACAAAAATACGCGGAAAACAGCGTGAATGCTAGAGTTTACAGCATTTTCTGTGCGAGATCGACGCTGCCCTCGTTAATCCGATGTTAATGAGTGCAAAGGGTGAAGTCCTTGAGTATTTTATCTTTGCGGAGTGATCACAATTTGTGACCACCACTGTTTCTTTCTTTGGCGGGCAATCGACATGAAATCTTCGGGAATCGATTTACGTTACTTGACCGCGTGATTTAGCGCCCGTGTTGAGACCGCGTAAATTTCGGCCTAGCCTGCGTCGATAATCACACGCTGCCCGCGAATCAAATGTCAATCAATGGGATCAGCGTTATTTAGTCACAAAACAATTGCCCTGGCGCCGTTTGTTTCAGATGGCGCGTCCCAGTAGACCATGGTCATTTTGATGACGCAAAAAAAACGCCGCGGACCTCAGCCCGCGGCGTTTTTGCATCTACTAAAAATATCCGCTTAGAACGTTTTGCGAATGGTCACACCGATGGTGCGTGGCTGGTTGGTGGCAAATCCGAGCCGTGCACGACCGCCACGTTCGCGATCAAACGAGAGCAATGCCTTTTCGTCGGTGAGGTTGTTGACGTAAAGGATGGCCGAGAGTCCGCGCGCCAAGTCGATGCCCGCACTGAGGTTAACCACGTTGTACTTAGGCAATTCAAGATTGACTGTTGTCGAAGCACTCGCCGGGGCACCTTGAAAAGGCAATCCGTGCGTGAAGGTGCGCGGGTTGTTTTCCTGGTCCGATGGCTGCGTGAAGCGGCTGCCGACGTGTTGCACCGATGCGCTGACGTAGGAGTCAAACCCGGCCAGATTGAAGTAGTAGCTGAATCTGGCGGTGAACGAAAGTTTCGGCACGGATGGCAAGCGGTTGCCATCACGAATACCACCGAGTACCGCACCCGCGCCGTCCCGGACAGTCGAATCAAACACCGCATTGACCACGGAGCCGGACAGCCCCAACTCGAGACTGTCGGTTGGTCGCGCCGTCATTTCCAGTTCGACACCAGATGAGTGCGCCTTTGGCACATTGAACACCACCCGTGACGAGCACGAGCCGGCATCCAGCGTGACTTGCAGATCCGTCATTTTGGTATAGAACGCCGCCGCGTTGAGGGTCAGCCCGCGTTGTTGCATCTTGACGCCGACTTCGTAGTTCCACAACGATTCATCGCCGAACCCTTGATAGCCGCCGAAGATGGCACGGTCTTGCGCCGTACACAAAGGCACGTTCAACGGATCATTCACGCCGCCGAGTCGGAAGCCGCGTGATGCCTGGGCATTCAAAGTCACGTCTTTTGACGCCTTGTATGCAAACAACAAGCGCGGGTTAAAGCCGTCCGACTTGGTTTTGTCAAAATTATTGTTGCCGTCGGAGAACAAACCGCCTGACTTGAATCGGCGCTCTTCCTCGTAATCGTAGAAACGTCCACCAACCGTTGCCGTCAGCTCTTTGCTCATGTCATAGCTGAGTTCGCCGAACAGTGCGGTCTGCTTCAAATTGTAGGGAAGGTCGGCGTTGTAGGGTGAATTCAAGGGGAAACCATTTGCCACCGCAGCGGCCGTACCGGCACCAAAACGCGCGTTGGTGAAACCATCGTAGCCGGGGGTCGGCAGACGCTGCGCGTAGGTACGATCGGTATCGGCATAAAAAGCGCCGACCAACCATTGAAACGGGCCCTTACCAGTGGAGCTGATGCGCAATTCCTGCGTGAAGCTCTTGAATTCGGTGGTGTCGTTCAGGCGCGAAGGCAGCAACACACCGGCGCTTGGAAAACCGAGATCGACCGACACCGAACCGGTCAGTGCACTAGCGTCACGGCTGACCAGAATGCTACGATCGGTATGGGTGGTCACGGAGGTCAGGTCCCAACTGCCGAAACCGATCTTGGCGGTCACATCGGCGATGGTGGTTTTGTCTTCAAATTTCTCGCGCTGCAGCAGGTATTGCTGGCGCTCCTGAAGTGTTACCGCCGGTACCGTGGTGGTAAAGCGGTTGGCATACAGGTTGAAAACCTCTTGGCGATTAAAGCCGTCCGCCGTCACTTTCTGCGAAACCACCCGCGGCGTAATCGTTACGTCTTTGCTTGGCTGAAAGGTGAAGGTGACCCGGCCGCCTTCGCGGGAGCCGCCATTGACATCCTTGCCGCCGCCTGGGCCAATGGCGTCGATCCAACCGCCGAAGTTATTGTAATAACCGACCACACGCATGGCCGCTGTGTCGCCCAACGGCACATTGATCATCGCCTTCAAACCGCCGCCACTGTCGCCGTCGGAAATTTTGCTGGTGTTGGCTTCGATGGCACCTTCGGTGACGCGCAGCTTCGCCTCATTGGTGATGTAACGGATGGTGCCACCGATGTTGCCGGAACCATAAAGCGTGCCCTGTGGGCCGCGCAGGGTCTCAACCCGCTTGAGGTCGAACAGATCAAGATCAGGTGTGAACAGCGACATCGAAATTGCCGTTTCGTCTAGGTACACGCCAACCTGCTCCTTGACACCAGGCTGGTCGCGGACGAGCTGCCCGGAGGACACACCACGGATTGCGACCTGGCTTTGGCCCGGCCCGAGATTCTGAATGGCGAGACCGGCGACGTTGCGCGACAGATCTTCAAGCGAGGCGGCGCCGGAACGACGGATGTCTTCTTCGGTCTGCGCGTTGATCGAGAACGGCACATCCTTCAACGGGGCCTCGCGTTTGGTCGCGGTGACAACAATATGATCGACGGTATTGGCGCCTGCCTTGGCGGGTGGCGGTGCGGGTTGGGCATTGGCAATACTTGCCACACCGATTGCCAAACTGGAATGGATCGCCAGAATTACGGCTTTTGTTATTGGACGCATTTTCATCATGTCATCATCTCCGTGATAGTTATTGGATAGATAGTTATTGGAATGTTGCATACATTCGAGAGCAATGCTACTACAAGTGTGAATGGTTCGTGGGCAAAAGTATCAAGTGCGGCGGCGCGGCGGGCAAAGCTCAAAATACTATCAGGGCTGCAAAAATCGACGCAGAATGGTAGACCCGTATAATTCCAGAAATTGGCGCAGACATTGTCGATTTGTATGGGAATGAAAAAAAGCAGCGGCGAATTGTGGCAATACGCTGGCAAGGGTATTCGCCACCCCGGCAATAAGATAGCCTTTGCTGATTCAATCTTTAGGGGCGTTTATGAAACGTGCTTTTCACCTTTTGGTCGGGACGGCGATCATTGTGTTGGCGACGGACGCGGCGGCACAGGCGCCATACGCAGAGCTGCAACAGCGTATGGAAAAATTCCATGTCACTTACCGCCTCAACAGCGATGGCACCCACACCGAAATACGCGAAAGCAGTATGAAGATAATCGACAAGCGTGCGGTTGAATTCCTGAAGCGCAGCTATCTCGGATGGAGCACCAGCGTGGAGACTGGTGAAGTGTCGGCGGCTTACACAAAAAAAGCTGACGGTCGACGCATCGATGTGCCCAAAGACAATTACCAGCTCGATGTCAGCAAAGGACGCGGTGCGGATTCGCCGCTGTATTCCGACCAAACTTCGATGACCGTGCTGTTTCCAGATGTGGCGGAAGGCGATACCATCGTAATGACAACAAAGATAACAAGCAGGGAGGCGATGTTTCCAGGTTACTTTTCTGCCTCCAACATTTTCGTACCCAATGCCGCCCACGACGATGTGAAAATCCTATTTGATGTGCCAAAAGGCATGCCCATCCGCTTTTCTGTCAATGGCATGCAAGAGGAACGCGGTACGGGGCCTGATGGCCGTGAGCAGATTGTGTTCCGCCATCAGAATTCGATGCCCCTGCGCAACGAGCGTCGCAACCACAGTGTCTACGAGGTTGAGGATTCTATCGGCGTACATGCTTCGACGTTTGCCACTTACCGCCAAGTGGCCGAGGCATATGGCAAACGGGCCACACCAAAGGCTAACCCGACACCGCGGATTCAGGCGCTGGCTGCAGAGATTGTCGGCGCACGCGCTGATCCGCGCCAGCAAATCGAGGCGTTGTACAAATGGGTGACCGAAAACATCCACTACGCAGGCAACTGCGTCGGAGTCGGGGCTGTTGTGCCGCGTGATACCGACTTCGTGCTCGACAACAAGATCGGCGATTGTAAAGACTACGCAACACTGATGCAGTCACTGATGGCGGCGCGCGGGATCAAAAGCGAACAAGCGCTGATCAATTCTGGCAATTCCTACCGACTGCCAAAAGTGCCGCTGGTCATGGCTGTCAACCATGTCATCAACTTTGTACCCAGTCTCAATTTATTTTTTGATGCCACCGCCACACAAATGCCGTTTGGTACGCTCGCGCCGGGCGTCGCGGGCAAACCGGTTTTGCTGGTGGACAGTTACGTCGAGGGCACAATGACGCCAAACGTCGCCGCCGACTACAACACCCAAAGCGGTCGCGCAAATATCACGATTGCGCCGGACGGCTCGGCCAGCGGCAGTGTTGAGGTCGTACTTAACGGCTTTCCCGCCATCACAACACGCGCGCGAATGCGCAATCTCACCCGCGAATGGGAGGAGGAAAGCATGCGGCTTACGTTCAACCGGGACGGGCTGGGTGGCGGCGGCAAAATGGAACGCGACGATCCAAAACCGATGACCGACAAGTATCGCTACAAAGTCGACTTCAACATGAAGGAATACTTGAGCCTGCCGGGGCCGGGTGCATGGATGGTGAATTCGCCATTTGGCTCAGACTATGCGGTGAGCTGGCGCTTGTTCGGCCTGCAACTCGACCCGAAGGATACGTCTTCCGTGATCGCCTGCACCGGTGGGCGTGTCTCTGAGGAATACGCCGTTACCTTCCCCGCCAACGCGCCGCTGCTTGCCATCCCGCGCAATATAACGGTCGCGCAGGACGGTATCCACTACAACGCCACGTATCGCCGCAAAGGCAACACCCTCACCGTCAAACGCGAGCTGATCGACACCCGGCCCGGTCCGGTCTGCAGCACGAACACGCTGCGCGATTTACAGCCGCTGATCCGCAAAATCCGCACCGAACTCAAGAGTCAGGTGGTTTTCCGCTGAAGAAGTAATCCAACGATTCAAAATAATGAGGCAGCGGTCCAAATAAAGGGGCGGCGATCAATTGGATTGAACAGCTTAACAAAACAAAATCTCCAACTGATTGCCCGCTGCCCGCACAGTTTTGCCAGGCATGTTCAGCGTCGGCCAATGGTCCCAAAACAATTGACGCTGACCCTGAGGTTTCCCCCGATGTGCTCCCATGCGAATAGACTCGTGCTGAACAATTAAGCTGGTCGCTGAAATGCCAGACTCGTCAGTAAGTGCAAAATGCAGGAAATAAAGGGGCAAGCTCGATATATTTACAAACCTAAGCCGCCAGCCGCTCAATCTGATCCAAGTCCGCGCCAATTTGTTTACGCGACTCCTCAATATCGTAATCAGCTTGGAGCCCGAGCCAAAACCCTTCGCTAGTGCCGAGCGCTTTGGCAAGGCGCAGCGCCGTATCCGCAGTGATGCCGCGCTTGCCCAGCACGATCTCATTGATGCGTCGCGGCGGCACGCTTGTGGCACGTGCAAGTGCGTTTTGGCTGATTTCCATTGGCAACAGGAACTCTTCTAAGAGTACTTCGCCAGGGTGAATATTGGGCAGTGTTTTTTTCTTCATTTGTAACCTCAGTGATAATCCACGATTCGTACATCAGCTACGCCAGCATCAATCCATCGAAAACATATTCGCCATTGATCGTTTATGCGAATACTGTGCTGGCCTTTCAAGTCCCCTTTTAATGCTTCCAGCCGATTAGCGGGCGGGATACGTAAGTCGTCGAGACGTCTCGCGTTATTGATCATACGAAGTTTTCGTCTGGCAATTGCTTGAATCGAAATCGGCAAGCGCCGTGAAGTTTCGCCATCCCAAATACGCTCCGTTTCCTTATTCGCAAAATTGAGGATCATGCAATCAGTGTAACGCCACCTGTTATATAACGTCAAGCGTTATAGACTTT
>JANPNU010000384.1:0-2649 GCA_031427615.1 Burkholderiales bacterium | reverse complement strand
GCCATACGTGATTCACCCCCTTGCCGGCGGCGTGGCCGCCGGCATGCACGATCCGACAGTTGGCAATACGATCAATACGCGCGATCGAAGCGATACGTTTGCTGAGATCAAAATCCTCGAAATACAAAAAGAATTTTTCGTCGAAGCCGCCGACCGTTCGCCACACGTCGCCGCGGACAAACATACAGCAACCGGAAATAATTTCGCCGCCGGTGAGTGGTGCATCAAAGGAAATGTCGGTGCGGTCATAGGTAGCCAGGCGCGGCTGAAATCGCGTCCGTAACCATGCCGGCGCAAAACCGCGCAGCGCCAGAGTCAGCAGCGATGGATTGGCCTTCACCAAATATTGCGGTCGGCCATCGGCATACGTGGCGACGGGCGTGACCATGCCGCAATCGCTGTGTTGCCGTAAATATTGGAGTGCCGTGGTCACCGCATCAACCGCCAGTGTGACGTCTGGATTCAACACCAGCACAGTTTCCGCATGTAATCGGGTGGGGTCGAGCAGGGCGCGGTTGTTGGCCGCGCCGTAACCAACGTTTTGTTTTTGTTTGATCAGGGCATGGCTGAAACAGACCGGCGTATTGGCAAACAATTGCTTGAGCATTCGCCGATAGCTGTCGCCGTTGGTGGTGGGGTCATTGTCCACCAGCACCAGCGATGCCGTTTTTAAACAATCCGCGGCAAGCGCGTGTTGCAGGGCATGGATGAGTGAGGTGAGCGTCTGGCGCAACCAGATGTCGTCCGAGCGATACACCACAATCGACACCGCCATATTGCCGGAGCCGGGATTTGCCGCAGATGGGGCGGCGGAATCTAAAGGGTTGGCGGTGGACATGCGCGGCAGAATAACATAGGCGCGCCACGCCACCCGCCATCGCTGATAATAGCCACGCGCAGCAAGTTTGTTAAACCGTCACAACCCACTATTCAAGCCTTCAACCTGGACCCATTGCATGCGGCTCAGCATCATCATTCCGGTATTTAACGCAGGCACCTATTTACCGCTGTTGCTGGCCAGATTGCGTGCGCTGCAAGACGTCGATATTGAATTTGTTTTGGTGGATGACGGTTCAACCGATCAAAGTCTGGCCACGCTCGAGGCGTGGGTCGCCGAAGAGCCGCGCGCCAAACTGATTCAACAACCCAATGCCGGTGTGGCGGTCGCGCGTAATCGTGGCTTGCAAGAAGCGAATGGGGAATATATCTGGTTTGTTGACGCCGATGATTTGGTGGTGGTTGGGGCCATTGCAATGTTGTTTGCGGCAACCCAATCCAAACCGGACGTGATTACGTTTAATGGGGAACGATTTGTTGACGGGCAACCAACACCAGCAACAAACACCGGATTGACCACCAATCGGCAATTGATTTATCACGCGACCAAACCAACCAAACCTGTGCCGGGGGCGGTCTGGCTTCACACATTGCTGAAACAAAAGGAGTTACGCCATTTTGTTTGGCTGCACTGGTGTCGCCGCGCCTATTTGCAGTCGATCGGGCTGACATTTTTGGCCGGCACTTTGCACGAAGACGTGGCGTGGGTGACCGAAGTCACGCTGCGCGCTGACAAATTACAATATGTGGATGTGCTGGCTTACGAATACCGTCTCAATGCCGCTTCCGCCACCGGCAGCGCGGATGATCTGCGTCTGATGCAGCGCATTCAAAGTTATTTCACCGTGGTGACACAATTGCAGGCGCTGAATACGCGGGCGGCACAATTGAATCCACCACCTCCGGAATTGTTGGCATTGCTGCGTGGTGAGGTGGTGGGCCAGGCATTACAAGTTTTTGAAGTCGCCAAACAATTACAGTCTGCCGTCACCCGCGCCGAGGTCATGGCCGCATGCCGGATGCGGCGATTTGCCCAAGGGTTGTGGTGTGACGCGTTAAACTTCAAGCGTAGACGCCAGGTCATCACCATTTGGCTCAAGCAACAATTCGGATAAGCCCCACCACCATTTTTTTATCGCCGCTGCATCCACACATTTGTGACTTCCACGATCCCGAACACCACAACAAGCGCCATCACACCGTCCGCCGCGCAATGGGGGCTACATTTCGCGCTGGGTTGCGCCGGCATTTCGCTGTTCATCGCGCCGTTTCGTTCCAGCGCGGGTATTCGAGCCGGCATGTTGGTGATCGCGCTGGTTGTGTTGGTGTGGTTATGGCGCTATCGTGGTCTGGGCACACCTGCATTGCCATCCAGCGTACGGCAACCGTTGTTGTTTGCGCTCGCACTTTGGGCGTCAGTCGTGGCGGTGATGTCGCTGCTGGGGCCGGAGCCCACGGTTAGCCTGGAATCGTGGCGCGGCGATGTGCTCACGCCAATCTTGGCGGGGGTGGTATTTTTTTGGCTGACACGCACACCCCGTGCGCTCGCAATCTGGCTATTGATTTTATTTTTTTCGCTGCTGGTGCTCACCGTCATGGTGGTGACCGACCCGTTTAACGCGGCGATGCCAACACATGCGCCGCGTTATGTCAGCGTCGGCTGGTTATCGACCTGGCTGGTGATGTTGGGCGCATTGTTACCGCTTGTATGGATGGTGAAATGGCCGCATCCGCGCGCAGCACAAGTCATTGGGGTGATTGCCTTGTTTGCAATACTGCTGGCCGCATGGTTTACCGCGAGTCGTATGGTCT
>JANPNU010000383.1:0-2891 GCA_031427615.1 Burkholderiales bacterium | reverse complement strand
ACCAACACCAACGTCAGTGTGGACTACTTCAGCATCGCCCGTCGCAACGAAATTTCGTTCCTGTCGCTGAATGAGATTTTGCTGAACGAAGGCTCGACCAACCCACTCTACGCCAACCGTGTGGTGCGTGATCCCGCCAACACCAACGCCACCGTTCCCAACGATCCGGGCGCCATACTGTTCGTTAGCACCTCGTTCGCCAACTTGGGTGAAACCCGTGTCAAAGGTATTGATTTCGACATTCGCCACCGCATGTCCCTGGGTGCGCACGGTCGTTTGACATTGAGTGGTATTACCACTTATTACATCGATCAACGTGGATCAGGTGTTGCCGGCCAACCATTGATCAGCTACAGCGGCTTCCGCAACGCCCCGGAATGGCGTGGTCAGTTGCGTGCCAATTGGGAAACGGGTAGCTGGACCAACACCGGTGTGATGAACGTTGTCGGCCCGTTCAAGGCGCACAGCAATCCGGAAAGCCAAACTGCCGGTGCACTGGCAGTAACCCGTGATTGCGGCAACGTCAACAACTCCTACCTTGGTATTTGCACCGTCGCCACCTACGTCACCTTTGATGCCGGCACCGAATATCGTGGCTTCAAAAACTGGCGTTTGAACTTGACTGTCCGCAATCTGGCCAACGCCAGACCATCGATGGATCCATTGGCGCGTCCGTTCAACTTGAACTGGTATCAGCCACAGGGCATGAATTTTGTTGCAGGCGCACGTTATTCCTGGAACTAAGTCGGCCGGTTTATTGCAGTGCAAAAAAGGGGCTTCGGCCCCTTTTTTGTTGGCTGATTCAATCAGTTATTACTACGAATCACAGGTTGCCGACGGCATTAAGATGCGACCCAATTTTCCAATAATAGCCCCGGCACTCTCTCAAATTCGCGCATGTTATTGGTCACCAGAATTAAGCCATGACTTCGCGCATGCGCAGCAATATGCAAATCGTTCAGGCCAATCGGTTGTCCCATTTTTTCAAGTGCGGCGCGAATACTGCCATACTGCCATGCGGCCTTGGCGTCATAGGGCAGCACAGTTAATCGGCTGACAAAATCTTCGATAACGGTGATGTTGCGAGGCATATCGCTACTCTTTTCGGCTCCATGAATGAGTTCCGCAAGAGTAATGGTCGAAATTGCCATTCGTCCCTGATGTTGGTTAAATACGTTCAGCACTTGGATCGGTCGCTGTTTGATTACGTAGATAACAATGTTGGTATCCAGGATGTATTTCAGCATAACCGCGCCTAAAGACCTTCACGTTCGTGTTGAGATTGGCTTGCACGCTCTGCGATGAAATCATCAGTAACAGTAGTTGCGCCAAGAAAGAAGCTATCCCAGCTCGACTCTATCGGCGAAATGATGCGTTCCTGACCGGCCACCCGCACCTGCACTTTTTTGACTGTGTCAGGGAAACGTGTTTCTGCTGGTAGGCGAACCGCCTGTGTACGGTTATTTGTAAAAACTGTACTGATTGCCATTGTTCACCCTCCATTATGGTCAACGCTGCCATATACAACGACTATATACGCGCGATTTACAATGGTCAAGAGTTAATAAAAACGAACGTAACCTTGCTAAAAGTGTGATCATGAGTTCAAAGTTTTTCGTCACTCCGGCGCAGTCACTCCGGCGCAATTACACAACACAATCCACGCTCCGCAACTGTGCCATTGGCGCGTCCGTTCAACCTGAACTGGTATCAGCCACAGGGCATGAACTTTGTTGCAGGCGCACGTTATTCCTGGAACTGAGAGTAAGTAAACACGTCTTCTGCACGGGCAGGTCAAAAAAGGGGGCTTCGGCTCCCTTTTTTATTATTCCCCGCCAACATTGGTGCAGATCATCAGTGGATGTCTGCGCGGGCGGAATGTCGGCTGTCTCATTCTTCTTCGCAATATTGGAATGTCCCGGCAGAATCATCCATTCCTCCCGCAGTTGCACGCTTGGATCGAATGGGGGGGGGGATCCACTTTTCCATATCCATTGAACCTACAATCCAACCTATAATACGTAATACGCATTACATTCACTGGATCGACATGCATAAAAAAATGACTATCACGCTGGATGAAGCGGTTTACGACGGGCTATACCGAACCATTGGCAAGCGACGCATGAGCCAGTTTATTGAGGACTTGCTCAGGCCCCATGTGTTGGATACAACACTGGATGCGGGTTACCAGGCCATGGCGGCCGACAACATGCGCGAAGCTGAGGCGATGGAGTGGTGCAATGCCATCGCCAAAGACATGACCAATGAAGCGCGGTGAAGTATGGTGGGTGGAATTTGATCCGTCGGTCGGCAGCGAAATTCGCAAGAGGCGACCCGCCGTCATAGTCAGCAATGACGCCGCAAACCGCAGTCTTGCGCGGGTTGTGGTGATACCGATAACCAGCAACACCAGCCGCCAATATCCTGGCGAGGCACTGGTCACGCTTTCCGGGAAACCAGCCAAAACCATGGCGGATCAAATCATGGCAGCAGACAAAACCCGCCTCAAAAGCCTGATCGGAGCCTTGACCAAGGCGGAAATGCTGGCGGTGGAGGAAACGATTCTGCTGCATCTGGGGATGCCAAAGTAAACAAAGCAGCCCTGAAAACCTCAGCGCCGGTGCGGCTGCCGTTACCCGTGATTGCGGCAACGTCGTCAATACCTACCGCGGCGTTTGCACGGTGGCAGCTTATGTCACCGTGCACAACAGCACGGAATATCGTGGCTTCAAAAACTGGCGTTTGAATTTGACCGCTCGCAATCTGGCGAATTCGCGCCCGTCAAACGCCCCCCCCGGGGCGGCTGTTCAACCTGACTTGGTATCAGCCGCAAGGACTCAATTTCGTTGCCGGGGCACGTTATTCCTGGAGCTGAGTGTAAACACATC
>JANPNU010000382.1:0-2967 GCA_031427615.1 Burkholderiales bacterium | reverse complement strand
CGCTGGTCGCGCCAGCGTCATCGGTCTCCTCACCTGTCTTGCCATCTGTCATGCCACCTGCTGGCAAATGGTAATGCGGCGTGAGCGGCCAATGGTCATGTAGCGTGACGTCGTACGGCACCGCCAGGTCGGCGGGTAGTGCACGGACTTTTTCCGGCAGGCCGTGTAAATGATGAAAATGAACGCGAACGACGGCCAATGATTGCAGGCAGGTCACCAATTCCGACCATTGTGATGGGATCGTAAACCAAACACGCCAAGTGTCATTTTGTTCGTGCTTGGGCGACGCGTTTGCAGAACGGAGCCACTCAAGTTTGACCGAGAAATGACCCGCTGGCCGTAATACCAGCACCTCAAAATCGTTCACAAGCAGGCTGGCCAGATCACGAATATGCCGCTCGACGCCGCCCCCCAAATCATGGCTGACCAGCAAAATACGCGGCCGCTTGGATGTGGACAGGTGTTGCCAGGTAGCCAAATGGCGGTTTGCGTCGGCCGAACCGTCTGGCGGGGAGGTATTGATATAGTTGGGAGGCATGAACAGGGTGGGCACTGAGTGTCAAAGTTGCAGCAGGATTTCAAGCCACAACCGGCCGCCAATGACGGCAGCCAGAATTATAGGTTGGTTGCGTCGCCGAATCTAAGACCGTGGCGAACGTAACGCGAGAAAGATGCCGGTCAGCAATAGTGTAAAGCCGGACAGTTGCAACAACTCAAAACGCTCGTCAAACATCCACCACGCCAACCATGCTGAACCAACCGGCTCGGCGAGAATGGCAATGGCCACCAACGCCGGTGTGAGATGTTTAAGTGACCAATTAATGCCGGTGTGACCGAGTAATTGTGGGCCGAGTGCCAAACCAATCAGGCACAACCAGCCTAATTGGCTGAAATGGGTCAGATTGGTATTGGCGAGCCACGCAAACAGCAATAGAAAACCGGTGGCAGCAGAAAATACCAGCGTCACATATAGCCAAATCGACACCACACCCGCCAGTCGTCGGCCGATCAGCAAATAGCCGCACACGGTTAATGACCCGACCAACGCCAGCGAATTACCCAATGCCGGATTGGGATGGGCGGTAGTTTGGTTGATGGTTGGTGTGGCCAGCATGGTGTCCGACAAAAAAATACACAAGCTGCCGAGCATGGCAGTGGCAATGCCAACTGCCAACCAACCACCAATGCGTTCGCGAAACAGCAACCATGAAATAAGGGCAATCCAGATTGGATTGGTGGTCACCAATGCGGCGCTGCTGGCAACCGAAGTGTAGGCCAGCGACGAAATCCACGAGGCAAAATGCAGGGCAAGGAAAAAACCGGCGGCAATAACCAGCAACCAGACCTGTTTTGGCAACGACCGCGCTTCAAACCTTCGCTCGGTCTGGGCGCCAACAAAAATTGCCAGCACCCCTGCGGCAATCGCCAAGCGCCAAAATGCAATCGCCAGGGATGGCACACCCTCCTGTTGGGCGAATCGAATCATGATGGCAGCGGTGGAAACAATGGCAACGGAGACGCCCAACACTGCCAGAGGAGCTGCCGGCTGAGCAACTTTCATAGTTTATAAATCACTTTAATTAAATAATATAACTAATTGATATTACATTAGTTATTTTTAATATAGAACAAATTTTGCGGTCAATTTTCGAGCGAGTGGTGCCATCACCATCACCGCCGGAAACGCGCACACCCACGCCACCGCGAATGCCTTCAGCCATCGGCTGAAAAAATCGGCAACAAAACCCAGATTAACCAAGGTCAGCACAGCGGACATCACAAACGCCATCAGCATGGACATAAAAAATGCAAAAATGCAAAAACAATTGCGGTGTATTTGGCGGGAATCATGATTTGAATTTGCCTTCGGAAATTTGTGTGATTAGTCGGCGTCCGACTCAACAATCATACCGGCCGCCACCGTGCGATTGGTGGCGTCGTCTATCAATACAAAACAACCGGTGGTGCGATTGGTGACAAAGGCGTCAAACATCAGCGGCTGCTGGGTCGAGATTTGTACCTGCGCGATCTCGTTCATCACCATCACCGGTAAGCCTGCGCCCGCCTGTTCGGGTTGTGCATTTATACGCATACCAGTCTTGGCCAAGGTTTCAACGTCCCAAAAGAAATCAATTTTTTCAATGACGGCACGGGTCGAATGGCTGGTATGTTTGAGCCAATACTTCCGGCCAAACTCCATTTTGGACGGGTCTAACCAGCACAAATTGGCTGAAAACATGCTTGCCACATAGGGTTTGGCATTCTTTTCGTCAGTGCCGGTTGAATTTGATACCAGCATGCCTCCGCGCGAAAGTTCAATTTGCCGATCCAATACCAAGGTGACGGCTTGCTCTTCATGCGCGTCGGTGAGTGCACCATCCACTGTGTGAATTTCGACGATGATTGCGTTTTGGCCATTTGGCAAAACCAACACATTGTCGCCAACCTTGACACTGCCACCGGCAATCGTGCCCTGATAACCACGTAATGCCTGCGCGGGACCAAACTTGGTTTTGGCGACGCGTTGCACCGGAAACCGAAAGTGGTGTCCACCAGTGGCGGCAATTTGGTGCGCCGTGGTGGTTTCAAGGGTCGCCAACAAGGTTGGGCCCACATACCAAGGCATGGCGCCGGCACCGGTTGCACTGTCTGGGCTGCCAAACCTACGTTGGGCAAGCATATCGCCCTTCAACGCCGAAATCGGTATAAACGAGACTTGCGCAAAATTCAGCTTGGCCAGGAACGGGGCAAACTCATCGCGCAGTCGGTCAAAGACGGTTTGATCATATCCAACCAAATCCATTTTGTTGATGGCCACCACCAAATGCGGAATATGCAGCAACGAGGCGATCACCGCATGCCGACGCGATTGTGTGCTGATTCCTCTGGCCGCGTCAACCAGCACAATCGTCAAGTCTGCTGTGGACGAACCGGTGATCATATTGCGCGTGTATTGCTCATGCCCCG
>JANPNU010000381.1:0-4758 GCA_031427615.1 Burkholderiales bacterium | reverse complement strand
CCGACCCGGTGCATTTTGCCATCAGTCGCGACAATATGCAGCTGTTTGACAGCCACGTGGTCAAGCCCACTGAGTCCGAAATACAGGCGATTGCGGAGGCATTAAATACACATTTTGTTGATGAAGGGCTCGTTGTTCATTATCCCAACGCGGCGCGCGGCTATTTGCAAATCAAAACCAACGATGTGCCAATCACCACGCCGATTTGGGCAATGGGCAACGCCAGTGTGTTTGACAACCTGCCGCGCATCACCACAAAATCCCGCACCAACTGGCGCGCGCGCACCAACGAAATTCAAATGCTGCTGCATGATCACCCGGTGAATCTTGCGCGTGAAGCGGCAGGCGTGGTCCCCATTAACGGCCTGTGGTTGTGGGGCGGTGGCAGCCTCAACAATTTTGATGGTGGCTGCGAATATGAGCATGTGGTGGCACGGCTGGCATTGGCGCGTGGCTTGGCGGCGGCGTGCGATTGTCCGCAAACGACCTTACCGGTTTCATTGGAAGCATGGCTGGCCAACCCTGCCGCCAAGGTCACCAATACCCTGGTGGTGCTGCATACCGCCAGCCGCGAAATTCGCGCCCAGGATCGTGCATTGTGGCCCATTGAGCTGGCCAACATTGATCGCGATTGGATCGCACCCGCCATCGCCGCGCTCAACAACGGCACACTCAACTCGCTGACGATTGTTATCCCCAACGAAGCCAAAACACTCATCATCGAAGCACGGGCGAATAGTTTGATCACGCGCATCAAACGCCTGTTCGCCAGCAAAAAATCCATTCGGGATTTTGCGTAGTGCGCGCCATCACCACGCGTGCTGTCAACCGCGACGCCTACACCCATCTAATGGCCGATGGTGTCGACGAACGAATGGCAAAACTATATGCGGGGCGCGGCGTTTCAGGCATTTTTGACCTGAATACCAATCTGGACGCGCTTCTCGCTCCGCAGCTTTTGATGCACATCGAGCGTGCTGCCGTCTATCTCGCCGATGCTATTGCCGCCAAAAAACGACTGATGATTGTTGCCGATTACGATGCCGATGGTGCCACCGCCTGCGCGCTGGGGATCCGTGCGTTGACGCAAATGGGCGCCATCGTCGATTTTGTGGTGCCCAATCGTTTCACACTCGGTTATGGATTGACTCCGGAAGTGGTGGATCTCGCGGCCGCCCACGTAGCGGGTAAACCCGACGTGATTATCACCGTCGACAACGGCATTGCTAGTGTTGATGGTGTGGCTGCGGCCAATCGGCTCGGCATGGATGTGGTGGTAACCGATCATCATTTGCCGGGGCAAACTCTGCCGGATGCGGCGGTGATTGTGAATCCGAATCAGCCGGGCGACACCTTTCCATCCAAGTCATTGGCCGGGGTCGGGGTGATGTTTTATACGATGCTGGCGTTGCGTGCCGAATTGCGCAAGCGCGGTGTGTTTGCCAACACCAGCGAGCCCAATCTCGCGGATTTGCTTGATTTGGTGGCGCTGGGCACCGTGGCGGACGTGGTGAAACTCGAACACAACAATCGCATTTTGGTTGAGCAAGGACTGCAACGCATTCGTGCTGGCCGCGCCTGTAAAGGCATCAATGCACTGCTCAGTGTCGCTGGCCGTGATGCCTCACGCGCCTCGACCTACGAGCTTGGTTTTGTACTCGGCCCGCGTATCAATGCTGCCGGGCGGCTGGAGGATATGTCGGTCGGCATCCATTGTCTGCTCGCCGACGACACCGCCACGGCCATACAACTCGCAACCCGGCTTGACGCGCTAAACCGCCAACGGCGTGTGATCGAGACTGACATGAAACAAGGTGCCCTCACCACACTCGACACCATCGACATTCAGAATCGATACGCGCTGGCGTTGTTTGAACCGGATTGGCACCAAGGTGTGGTCGGCATTTTGGCGGGCCGCTTACGCGAGCAAACCCACCGACCGGTCATTGCCTTTGCCCGTGACGGCAATGGCAATCTCAAAGGCTCCGGTCGCTCGATCGCGGCGTTACATATGCGTGATGCGCTGGACCTCATCACCAAACGTTTTCCAGCACTCATTGAAAAATTCGGGGGCCACGCCATGGCCGCCGGACTGACCATTCGCGAAACTGCCCTGCCCGATTTCGCCAAGGCATTTGAATCCGTGGCGCGCACATTATTGACACCAACTGATTTGCAGGAACAAATTGAAACCGATGGCACCATCGAAGCCGCTGCGTTGGATTTTGATTTTGTTCGCACACTTGAGGCGCAAGTTTGGGGACAGGGATTTGTCGCCCCGAGTTATCAGGGATCATTCAATGTCATTGAGCAACGCGTGGTCGGTGAAAAGCATTTAAAACTGAAAGTTACCATGGCTGGCCAGACCTTTGAAGCCATGCGTTTTGGCTCGGTGGATCGCCTAAACTCCAGCATTGACGCGGTGTTTCGGCCATCGATTAATACTTTTCGGGGCGCGTCGGTGGTGCAATTAATGTTCGATCATGTTGCTTAATTTTTAGCTTACGGCAGCCCTCCGTTATAATTCAGCCTTAATTTTTCAGAAAAAAAAGATCATGGAAGCCGACCGCGTCAACGCCATCTCCAACGCCCTTGCCGATTTGTCCGCACGTCTGGACGAATTGCGGAGGTATCTTTGACTTTGATGCAAAAGTAACCCGCCTCGAAGAAGTCACCCGCCTGACCGAAGATCCCGCCGTATGGGGCGATACCAAACGCGCCTCCGAGCTTGGCAAAGAAAAAAAATTACTCGATGGGGTCATCACCACCATCCAGACCGCCACCGCATCGGCCAAAGACAGCAAAGAATTGTTTGACCTGGCCAAAGCCGAAGGCGACGAGAGCACCCTCGAAGCCATCGAAGCCGATACGGCTGTGATTGAAAAAGCCGTGGCCGACATGGAGTTCCGCCGCATGTTTTCCAATCCGGCCGACCCGTGCAACGCGTTTATCGATATTCAAGCCGGCGCCGGTGGCACCGAGGCACAAGATTGGGCGTCGATGTTGTTACGCCAATATTTACGGTATGCCGAACGCAAAGGTTTCAAAACCGAAATGCTCGAAGAGTCGGCCGGTGAAGTCGCCGGCATCAAAAGCGCCTCGATCAAGGTCACCGGTGACTATGCCTATGGTTATCTGCGTTCGGAAACCGGTGTGCATCGTCTGGTCAGAAAGTCACCGTTTGATTCCGCCGGCGGGCGTCACACCTCGTTTGCGTCGTTGTTTGTTTATCCGGAAATCGACGACTCAATCGAAATCGATATCAATCCCGCTGACTTGCGCATCGACACCTATCGTGCTTCGGGTGCCGGTGGGCAGCACATCAACAAAACCGATTCGGCGGTACGCATCACCCATATGCCCACCGGCGTGGTGGTGCAGTGTCAAAATGACCGCTCGCAGCACCGCAACCGTGCCGAAGCCATGGCAATGTTGAAATCAAAATTGTACGAGCTCGAAATGCGCAAGCGTCAGGGTGAACAAGACAAACTCGAGGCCACCAAAACTGACGTGGGTTGGGGACATCAAATTCGCTCGTATGTACTCGACCAATCCCGCATCAAGGATTTACGCACCAACGTCGAAACCAGCAACACCCAAAAAATTCTCGATGGTGATTTGGATATATTCATCGAGGCCAGCCTGAAACAGGGCGTGTGATGATGACTATCGTTCGCCAATTTGAAATGTCATTCCGAACGAATTGATGTGAGGAATCCCATCGTGTTGTTTAACGGAAAATTCAAAAATGAACAATCCGACGCACATGAGATTCCTCGTTGCACGAAAAAACCGTGCTCTGTCGGAATGACAAAAAACCAGCAATGATGAATGCAGCCCCGACCACCACGGAAAGACCAACATGACTGATACCACCCACGCTTCGCCCGCCGCGCCAGCCATCGACGAAAACCACATCATTGCCGAACGTCGGCAAAAACTCGCGGCCATCCGCGAGAAAACCGGTGGTCACCCATTTCCAAACGATTTCCGTCCGGAACATCACGCGGTTGATCTTCACGCGACCTACGGCCACTTCAGCAAAGAAGAATTGGAAATAAAAAAATCGCCGCCGGTAAAAGTCGCCGGTCGCATTATGTTGAAACGGGTGATGGGCAAGGCGTCCTTCGCCACCATCCAGGATGCCTCCGGGCGCATTCAGCTTTATGTCAACCTCGAAGGCGTGGGTGAGGCAGCACTTGAAGAATTCAAACATTACGATCTCGGTGACATTGTTGGTGCCGAAGGGGTGATGTTCAAAACCAAAACCGGCGAGTTGTCGGTCAATGTGTCAGCGGTGCAGTTAATCACCAAATCGTTGCGGCCGCTGCCGGAAAAATTCCACGGGCTGACCGACACCGAACAACGCTACCGCATGCGCTATGTTGATCTGATGGTCAACCCGGAGGTCAAGCGCACATTCGAGACGCGCTCCAAAATCGTCGCCGAAATCCGCAATTTCATGGTTGACGCGGGCTATCTCGAAGTCGAAACACCGATGATGCACCCGATCCCCGGTGGCGCCGCCGCCAAGCCATTCATCACCCACCACAACACGCTGGATATGCAGTTGTATCTGCGTATTGCACCAGAGCTTTACCTGAAGCGCCTGGTGGTAGGCGGCTTTGAGCGCGTGTTTGAGATCAACCGCAATTTCCGCAACGAAGGCATGAGTGTCCGCCACAATCCCGAATTCACCATGATGGAGTTCTATATCGCCTGGCGCGATTTTCATCATCTGATGCAATTCACCGAGGA
>JANPNU010000380.1:0-7685 GCA_031427615.1 Burkholderiales bacterium | reverse complement strand
GGTCAAATGGAAACAGCCACCGTCGAGGCCCTTTTTATGGGCGATGTGATCCATGGCGTCGACCACATAATCAACCGGCACGATGTTGATGCGCCCACCTTCGATACCCACGGTCGGCATCCATTGCGGCAACATCTTGCGCATTTTTTGGATGAGCTTGAAAAAATAATACGGACCGTCAATCTTGTCGATTTCGCCGGTTTTGGAATGGCCCACCACCATGCCCGGGCGGTACACGCGCCAGGGTATGGTGCATTCGTTGCGCACGATGGCTTCACTGTCGTGTTTGGTGCGGAAGTAGGGATGATCCAATTCCTCGGCTTCTTCAAACATGTCTTCGCGGAAGGTGCCATCGTATAAACCTGCGGCGGCAATGGAGGACGTGTGATGAAAACAACCGGCTTTGATGGCGGCGGCAAGTTCAACCGCGTTGCGCGTGCCATCTATATTGGCGACCTGTTGACTGGCAGCGTCTGCGGCCATATCGTAAATGGCAGCAAGATGGAAAAAATGTTTGACCTTGCCTTTGAGTTTGATCAGATCTGCGGCCGACAAGCCCAGTTTGGCTTTGCCAAGATCACCAATGATCGGCACCACGCGTTTTTGGGTTTTGGGTTCGAGACCCCACCAGGCAATCGTTGCGTCCAGTTTTTTAACGGACTGCTTGCGGACCAGAACATAAATGACGCCCGCCTTACCGTGATCGCGTTTTAATAAGTTGGCAACCAAAAATTTGCCAACAAATCCGGTCGCGCCCGTGACGAAATAGGTCATGGTGATTTTCCTCGAAGATCGTTATGTTTTCGTTGTTTAGCGCATGCGGGCCAATCTGCACGGCAGGTGAAGGCAGTTTACACCGGCATCCCGCCGTGGCGAAGCGGGTGATTAGTCAGCGGCCGGGCCGCCGGCGGGAATTGGCTGAACAAAACATTGGCCGACCCGCTGTGCAGACAGGTGACAATTGCTTTCGCGTAGTTGGCAAAAGTCTAATTGGGTGGTTGTTCACCAGACATTTTTGGATGAAATGGCGCACCAATAGGTCATTTTCGTTTTTGGAATGATTGTTCTGGCGATGGCTTTAGTGTGAAAACTCTAATGCTGCGCGCTACACTTTAGCCATCCAATGCAACAACCAGTCATTCAATCCACTCATCAACGCCAAAGGAGAATCAAATGGCCAAGAAAATCAGCAAGCGTGCAACCGGTGCAACAACCCGGAAGGCAATATCGACTGCCAACAGCGCCAGCAAAAAAGCCAACGTCAAAGTGACGCCACGCAGTGTGGCTATGGCTGGAATTGGTGCCGGTGCAACGGCAGTGGAACGTGCCCAAGGTGAGGCAATGAAAATTTACACAGCCATTGCCAAACAGGCCGACGCCTTACGTAGCATGACGACTGAGGCCGCCGAAACCTTGGCCGCTAAAACCGGCCTTTACGTTCGTGAGGGCAAAAAAATGCAATTACAAGCGGTATCCATGGCCCAAGCCAGCGCCGATTCCACCGCCAAAGAAGTCAAAGCGTTCGCAAAAAAGAGCAAAAAAGCATTGAAGGCGAGCGTTGTAAAAACGGTCGATGCGACCATCGCCAACGCAAAGGATGGCGTCACCAAGTTGGAACATGTTTTTGAATCGCGGGTGGCCAAAACGTTGAATACGTTTGGTGTGCCGTCGGCGCATAACGTTCGCGAATTGCAAGTTCGTATGGCGGATTTACAAAAAGCGTTGAATCAACTTAACAAACGCAGCCTGCGCGTGTAATCACCACGACTACCGAGATTGATCACTTCGCAACCCGTTGCGGCAATGCGATCAACGATAAAATGGGGATCATCTAGCCGATGATTCCCATTTTTTGTGGGGCAGGTGTGGCAGGAGGTCATTAAAAACGACGTTGTCGCAGATCGGTTCATTGACAACACTTTGGAGTGCGCATGAAACGAGTCATGACCAAGTCTGATCGGGTTCGCGCGATGCCATTGGCGAAATCGCCGGCATCGCGCCGATCCGGGCCGCGACCAAAAATTGGACTGGCGATTGCCGGTGGCGGGCCATTGGGAGCGATGTACGAAATTGGCGTGTTAATGGCGTTGGATGAATCACTGCGGGGATTAAAGCTCAACGACATCGACGTATATGTTGGTGTATCGGCTGGTAGTTTGATTACCGCCGGGTTGGCCAATAATTTCACCCCAGCTGAAATTTTCCAGTTATTCATTGAAAACAAGGTGACCGATGTTGGCGCATTAAGGCCGGAAGTTTTTTTGCGGCCGGCTTTTGGTGAGTATTTTCGACGGGTAAAAATGGTTCCGCCATTGTTAGCCAGGTCATTGCTAAATTTTGCAGCGGCAAAACTTCGTCATCCTCTAACAAGTGCCGCGATGGAAAGTTTTGCGCCTTTGGCACGCGCATTGCCGACGGGCATATTTGAAAATGATGCCATCCGCGTCTTTTTGGAAAAGACCTTTAATCAGCACGGTCGCACAGACGATTTTAGGCGGTTAAAACATCGTTTGTATTCGGTTGCGACCGATCTGGATACGGGTGAATCCGTTTGTTTTGGCGGGCCGGGTTTTGACGACGTGCCGATATCCAAGGCCGTACAGGCGTCCGCTGCGTTGCCGGGTCTATTCCCGCCGGTCGAAATCAACGGACACTTTTATGTGGATGGCGCGTTAAAAAAAACCGTGAATGCCTCACTGGCGATGGACGCTGGTGCCGAATTGGTGTTCTGCATTAATCCGTTGGTGCCGTTTAACGCCGATGCGGCAAGACGCAAGGGCAAACCTCATATGGGAAAATTGATCGAAGGCGGCTTGCTGACCGTTTTGTCCCAAACCTTCCGGGCCATTATTCATTCGCGCATGCAAGTCGGAATGAAAAAATACGAAACCCAATACAAGGGGCGTGATTTGGTGTTGTTTGAGCCATCAAGCGATGACGGCAAAATATTTTTTACCAATCTTTTTTCGTATGCCAGTCGAAAAATGGTGTGTGAACATGCGTATCAAAGAACCCGCATTGATCTGCTGAAAAGGCGGCACGAATTGGTGCCGGTGCTGGCGAAATACGGCATCACGCTGAATTTGGATCGACTAAAGGACGAAAAGCGCACACTGAACAGCACACTGTTTGCCCTTGGACCCAACGAACCCAAGGGTGCGCGTCTGGCCGAGGCCACGGTTGATCTTGGCGATACGCTTGGTGAATTGGAGAAATTTGTCGCGAGAAGTTCCCGATAGAAGAAAGGACGGTCATGGCGTTGCTGGCGGTGTAATATTTGCCCATGCCATCCGCGCCCAATTCCCCGTCTTCACCACCGTCTTCGCCCACCACCCAGACCTCCCGCTCGGCGCGCACACGTGAACGAATACTTGGTGTCAGCCTTGCCTTGTTCAACAGCGAGGGTGTGGCGAATGTTACCACCGGCCATATTGCCGACGAGCTTAATATTTCACCGGGCAATCTTTATTATCATTTTCGAAACAAGGATGAAATCATTCATATTTTGTTTGCGGAGTTTGAGCGCAAAATTGATATTGCGCCCAATGAAATGACTGATGTTGGTTCGGCGATGGAAGATCTATGGCTGTATTTGCACATGATGTTCGAGCGCATCTGGGAGTACCGGTTTTTGTATCGCAATCTCGACGATTTGTTGGCGCGCGATGAAAAATTGCGCTCACATTTTGTCATCATCATGGCGCATAAATGTGATGCGGTACGGGCCATTTGTGATGCCCTGGCAGGTGTCGGTGTGATGGCGGCCAATCGTGCGGATATTGACGCGCTGGCAGAAAACATCATGGTGGTGGCAACCTATTGGCTCAACTACGAAAATCTAAAACTTCGGGCGGGCATTAAAGACGATCCGGAAGAACATTTAACGCGTGGGGTTTATCAGGTGATGTCGTTGATTTCGCCGTTTTTAGAAGGCGAGGCAAAATTGCACCTAAATCATTTGATGGAAAATTACGCAAGCTGATGAAGGCTTAACGTCGATGGAGAAATCATGACCAAATGGACAAAAACACCGGTAGTAACAAAAAACATCTGTTACGCAGGTGATGCGCTGAAGAAAAATTGGGACGCCTTGCATAAAGGAGATATTGAGCTGTTTCCTAGGGACGTTGCATTGCAAAATGCCTGGCGCGCTTTTCACGTGGGTGATTTTGCCGCTGCGGCAGAGCAGGGGGCGGGCGCAACCGTGGCGTTGAAGGCGACGGCGATTTACGCCAATCACGTTGAAAAAAAAGATGCCACTAAAATCAAGCTTTATCAGGAGGTGATGGCAGCAGCCGAAAAACTGATCAAGGCCGAGCCGAAAAATGTCAATGCGCATTACCAATATGCGTTTGCCGCCGGGCGTTATGCACAGTCCATTTCGGTGATCAAGGCGCTCAAGGAAGGATATGGCGGCAAGATCAAGGTTGCTCTTGATACGGCGTTAAAACTCGATTTCAAACATGCCGATGCCCATACCGCGTTGGGTGCCTATCACGCGGAAATCATCGACAAGGTAGGCGCACTGATTGGTAAATTGACCTACGGTGCCGACAAAGGTGCCGCCATTGAGCACTACGAAAAGGCAATCAATCTCAACCCTATGTCACCAGTCGCGCATATTGAATATGCCAATGGTTTGTTGATGATATTTAAAGGCAAAGAAATCGCCAAGGCCACCAAGCTGTATGAAAAGGCTGCAGGCATGAAAGGTCGCGATGCGATGGAAATGATGGATATTGAGCTTGCCAAAGCCGAGCTTGAGGACGAGTAATGGTTGTTGGTGCCTGGTTGCAATTAGGCTGATTGACTAATTTTCGAAAATAAAAATGACCCCTGATCTTGACACCATTCGCGTGGCGCACCGGCGCATTCAGCCCTATATTCACCGTACGCCGGTGATGTCCAGCTCATTTATTAACCGCGCAGCTGGTGCAGAGATTTTTTTTAAATGTGAAAATTTTCAAAAGGTCGGTGCCTTTAAGGCGCGTGGTGCCGCCAATGCCATTTTTTTGCTAGATGATGCAGCTGTAAAACGCGGTGTGGTCACGCATTCGTCGGGTAATCATGGCGCAGCGTTGGCGTGGGCGGCGGGATTACGGGGAATCAAGGCCACGGTGGTGGTACCGGAGAATGCACCGTTGCCAAAAAAGCGCGCGATCGCAGGTTACGGCGCGGAAATTGTTTTTTGCGCGCCCAATATAGCCGCCCGGCAAGCGGCGGTTGATGCCTTGATTGCACAGCATGGTTATGAAATGATCCATCCGTTTGACAACGACCATGTGATCGCCGGACAGGGTACCGCCGCGCTGGAGTTACTGGAAGACTTTCCTGAACTTGACGTGATCATTGCGCCGCTCGGTGGCGGGGGCTTGTTGTCGGGTACCGCCATTGCCGCCAAAGGGATCAAGCCGGGCATCAAGGTGTATGGTGGCGAACCGCGTGGAGCCGATGATGGGTCCCGCTCGTTCGCCAGTGGGGTGCTCGTCGCCGAGCAAACTCCCAAGTCGATTTGTGATGGTTTGCTGACGGTGCTGGCAGCGCGCACGTTTAATATCATACGAAACAACGTCGATGGCATTGGAACAGCGTCCGAGGAAAATATTATTCGTGTGATGCGTATGATCTGGGAATACGCCAAGATTGTCTGTGAGCCATCCGGCTGTCCACCGCTGGCAGCGATTCTTGAGGGCACGCTGGATGCCGGGCTGATTCATGGTAAAAAAATCGGCATTATCCTCACCGGCGGCAATGTCGATCTCGACAAATTGCCATGGATCAAATGACGTGAAATTATTAATTGACCCATCATCGCCGGCCCCTGCCGGCCACTATTCGCCTGCGGTGACACACAACGGTGTGGTTTATGTGTCCGGCCAGTTGCCACGTGTGCCGGGCAAACCGGAGTTCACTCCGCCGACGATCGCGGCGCAAACCCGCCAGTGTCTGGATAATGCCGAGGTGATTTTGTTGGCCGCCGGTTCACGGCGAGACCTGGTCATCAAATCGACTATTTACATAAGTGGAATTGAGCACTGGCAGGCGGTAAATGCCGAGGTCGCTTTATTTTTTGGCGATCACAAACCGGCACGTGCAATCATTCCAGTCGGGGCGTTTCGCAACGGCTTTCTGATTGAAATTGAAATGATTGCCGCCTTGCCCGGCTAATGCCTGGCAAGCTCGGCGATTTCATCAGACGGATAATGTCGCACGCCCTTGATCTCGCGTTTTTCGTTATCAATAGCAACCGTATGCATCGCCCAGGCAACATGTTCGACGGCGATCGCCCGATACTTTCTGGCTGCACCAATCAATAACGGTGAGATTGCCTTGAACAGACCGATGCCGATTTGTTCACCGGGTCGCACATGCTGCCGATTGCCGACCAAGAATGACGGTTGAAAAATATGTACTGCATCAAAGCCAAGTGATCCAATCGTTTTTTCCATTTCCCCTTTGGTGCGAGAGTAGAAAACGCGTGAATTCGAATTTGCGCCCAACGCACTGACCACCAGAAATTGTTTGGCACCTGCTGCAAGGGAGGCACGTGCAAAATTCACCACATAGTCAAAATCGACCGTGCGAAACGCTGCTTTTGAACCTGCGGTTTTGATCGTTGTACCAAGGCAGCAATAGGCGTCATCACAGTCGGGCAATCCGCTTAGGTTGGCAAAATCAACCACCATCGAATGGTGGTTGTTGCCGATCTTCCCAATAATGCGGCGGTCAAGCGTATAGATATTTTTATACGATTCGGATCCCGCAAGTTGGTTGAGCAACGCAGCACCCGTCAGGCCGCTGGCACCGGCGATGATGGCGTTTCGATTGGGCCGTGGCATGGCGCGAATATTGTATGCAGCGGATTAGCTTTTCATGCGCGGTTTGGTGGCCGGTTTCTCGCCAAACGTATCGGCCAATTCGTCGTCAAATTCCGGTCCGTACGGGCCCATGAGAGTCAGCATCACCAGCTTTTCAAATTCCTCGCCAAACTGGTCGATGATGGATTTTGGGTCGGGTACCAGACGGGTATCGGTAATCAGGCCAAATTGCACCTTGCCGTTGTAGGTGAGTATCGACAATCCCATACCAATGCCGCCGGATTGCGGCACCCAAAATTCAATTTCGTCAATTTCGCTGCCAGCCAGATAGAGCGGTTTTTGCGGGCCGGGGACGTTGGTCATGACCGCCGTGGCATTGCGACCAATCAGCCCACTGATTTGATCTTGCAAAATTTTCGGACCGAGGCCTACGGCTGACAGCAACACAAATGCCACAATGGGTTGTGATGACCCTTTGAGGGCGGTCATGCGACTGCGCACGAGACGTATGCGTTCCAGGGGATCATCGACGCCGACCGGCAGTTCAACAAAAATCAGGCCAAACTGGTTGCCCAATTCGGACGCTTTTTCGATCGGCCGCAGATTGACCGGGACAATGGCGCGCAATTCAATATCGTCGGTTTCATCATTGTGGTGTTTTAAATAATCTCGCAGCGCACCAGCGGCGGTCGCAAGTAATACATCATTGACGGACGCGCCCAATGTTTTGCCGATCACTTTAACCTCGGCCAACGATAATGGCTCACACCAAGCCACCCGTTTTTCCCCGCCAAGCACCCCTTTGTAACGGGTTGGGGTGTCCGGCTGCATCACCGCAATCTTGCGCAATTCCTCGGCCAATTCAAC
>JANPNU010000379.1:0-2342 GCA_031427615.1 Burkholderiales bacterium | reverse complement strand
CGAAACCGATTACGCCAACGTCCCGTCTGACTATATCGGTAGCGCTTTTCCGGGGGGGAAATTGGCTCCCAATCTGGTCAAGCAGGGCATTCACGGCGAACGCTTTATCGAGACCGATCTGGTCTTTATGTATTTCAATTTGGACGATCCGTTAATGGGTGGCAAAACGCCATTTGCTGCGGACAAAGTCGCGTTGCGACGGGCGATTGCACTCGGTTATGACATCAATGAAGAAATCAATGTCATTCGTAACGGCGGTGCGGCGCGCGCGCGTTCCGGCATTCCACCCGGCGTGGAAGGTTACGACACAAATTATCAGACGGATGTGAATGATTACAACCCGGCGCGTGCGCGTGCGTTGCTCGATACCTACGGCTACGTTGATATTGATGGCGATGGTTTTCGTGAAACGCCCGATGGCGAACCACTCACGCTGGAAATGGCCTCGGAGCCGGATAATTTGACCAAACAATTCAATATGCTCTGGCAAAAAAATTTGAATGCAATTGGTCTGCGCGTTAAATTCAAGATTGCAAAATGGCCGGACCTGAATAAAGACGCCAAGGCCGGCAAAAATATGATGTGGCAGCTGGCGTGGGCTGCCGACTATCCGGACGCCGAGAATTTTTTGCAAAACCTTTATGGCCCCAACGCCGGCCAGTCCAATTACGCCAATTTTCGGCACCCACAATTTGACAAACTGTATGAGCAGGCGCGGCGTATGCCGGTATCGGCCGCGCGTAACCATGTTTATGCAGAAATGAACCGGATTGCGGCGGTCTATATGCCGTGGATTCCGCAAACACATCGTTATCGCAATGAAGTTTGGCAGCCGTGGTTAATCGGTTATCGCAAACATCCAATCTACAACCAGGTTTGGATGTATTTGGATATCGACCGGGCGAAGAGGCCGTGAACACGGTTGTCAAAACTGTCTTTTTGCTGGCGCATGGTGGGCATTTTCTATGGGTTGCCACTCAGCAAAACAGCTTGGCAAGTTATAATCAACGACGCTGCAAAGACGCAGATTGAAGGAATGAACAAGCGTGGTTTTATTCGGAAACAATCATCATCAACAATCCTGTTTACCTGCCGGTTTAGACGCGAACTCGTGTGCCGCAACTTCAATGCCACGCCTGCTGCTGATTTCCCTGATTCTGTTTTTTTTGACGTCGCCGCTGGCGACGGCAGCGGAATTCAAAACGGTACGTCTGGCGTTTCGTGCCGCCGAGACCGGCTTTGACCCGCAACGTATTGAGGATCGTTATTCGGTTGGAATTGCCGAAAATATTTTTGAATCGTTTTTAACTTATGACTGGTTGGCGCGACCCGTGCGACTGGCACCACAGGTGGTTGAAAAAGTGCCGGAAGGCGAAGAGGGCGGAACCCGATTCACCTTCCGTATCAAACCCGGCATTTTGTTTGCGGATGACCCGGTGTTTAAAGGCAAAAAGCGCGAATTGGTCGCCGCTGATATGGAGTACGCGATCAAACGCTTTCGCGACCCCGCCGTGCGCAGCCCCTATTCATGGTTATTCGAAGAAAAAATAGTTGGCCTCGATGAATATGTCGAGAAGATAAAAAAGGCCGACAGCAAGTTTGATTACGATGCCCGCATTGAAGGCATCACGGTGCGTGATCGATACACCATTTCGTTTAAATTACGCGAGCCGGATTTTAATTTCATTTATTTCTTCGCCATGCCGAATGTGGTGCCGGTGGCGCGCGAAGTGATCGACGCCTATCAAGCCGATACCATGGCGCATCCCGTCGGCACCGGCCCATACATTCTCAAGGAATGGGTGCGCCGCTCGAAAATTGTCTTGGAACGCAACAAAAACTATCGCGGCCATGTACTCGGCACTGAATTTGCCGATCCGAAGGACAAATGGGATCAAGGCGCGATTGCTGCGCTGGGTGGTAAAACCCTGCCGTTGATTGACCGTGTGATTATTTCGCCCATCGAGGAAGAGCAGCCGCGTTATCTGTCGTTTATGAATTACGAACACGACTACATTGAAGAAACGCCATTGTCATTTGTGCAGCAACTGATTCCGAATGGACCGGATGGAAAATTGGCGCCGGTGTTGATCAAGAGAAATGTTCAGGTTTTTCATGAGGAGCAACCGGAGATCACCTACGACGCGTTTAATCTCGAAGATCCAATTGTGGGCGGTTATAAGCCGGAGAATATTGCCTTGCGCCGGGCGATTGTGCATGCGCATGACCGCATGCAGGAAATTAATATTGTCCGTCGCGGTCAGGCATCCCCGGCAATGACGCCGATCGGACCTGGCGTGGTTGGTTTTGACCCGACCTTCCGAAGCAACGAACAAGAATAC
>JANPNU010000378.1:0-3702 GCA_031427615.1 Burkholderiales bacterium | reverse complement strand
ACAAGATTCTGGCGGCACTGGGCCTGCCTGTTCCCAAACAAATACTGGTGCAGACGGCTGATGCCGCTTGTCGTGCGGCCATACGGATGGGTTATCCGGTTGTGACCAAACCTTACAACGGTAATCATGGCCGTGGTATTTCCATTCACCTGCAAACGGAGCAGGCAGTGCGGGATGGTTTTGTGTCCGCACAGGAGCATTCACGCTCCGTCATTGTGGAATCGTATGTGACTGGGGATGATCATCGCCTGCTGGTGGTCAACGGCGAGTTGGTGGCCGCAACCAAACGCACGCCCGGGCATGTGATTGGCGACGGCAAAAAATCAATTCGGGCGTTGGTCGAAGACGTCAATCTTGATCCGCGTCGCGGCGTTGGCCATGAGAAGTCACTCACCCGTTTGGATCTGGATGCACAAGCCGAGTTGATGATGACCCGACTGGAATTAACCGCTGACTCCATTCCGGCGGCGGGACAGATTGTTTACCTGCGCTCCACCGCCAATCTTTCGACTGGTGGAACGGCGACGGATGTGACCGACATTATTCATCCGGACAATCGTGATATGGCGATTCGAGCCATCCGTGCGATTGGCCTTGATGTTGGCGGGGTCGATTTTTTGACCAATAACATTGCCGAAAGTTATAAAAAAATCGGCGGCGGAATTTGTGAGGTGAATGCGGCGCCCGGCTTTCGTATGCACGTGGCACCATCCGAAGGCACGCCGCGTGATGTGGCAGGCCCGGTTATTGACATGTTGTTTCCGCCAGGTTCACCGTCGCGGGTACCGATTGCGTGTATTACCGGTACCAATGGCAAGACCACCACATCAAGAATGCTGGCGCACATCACCAAGATGGCAGGATTTACGCCCGGCTTAACCACGACCGACGGTGTGTATATCGACGGCCAGCGCACGGTCGAAGGGGACATGACCGGGCCGCTGGCGACACGTATGGTGTTGTCCGATCCACAAATCGATATGGCGGTGCTCGAAATTGCCCGCGGCGGATTGATACGTGCCGGTATGGGGGTGCCGTGGGTGAATGTTGGTGCGGTGCTGAATGTGCAATCCGATCACCTCGGCATGAAGGGTATTGATACACTTGAACAACTTGCCGCCGTCAAACGCATTGTGGTCGAGGTCGCGCGTGATTGTGCCGTGTTAAACGCCGATGACAGCAATGTATTCAAGATGTCGGCCTATACCGACGCCAAAAATATTTGTTACGTCACCACCAACCAAACCCACACACTGGTGCGAGAACATGTGCGGGCGGGCGGACGCGCCTGTGCGCTTGAGGACGGGGTCAATGGCCAGATGATTACGCTCTACGACAAGGGCGCGCATATTCCACTGATCTGGACTCACTTGATTCCCGCCACTCTAGAAGGGCGTGCCTTGCACAATGTGCAAAACGCCATGTTCGCCGCCGCCATTGCGTTTTCCCTGGGCATAAAACTTGACGCCATTCGCACCGGACTGCGCACCTTTGTGACGACGTTCTTTCAGGCACCCGGACGCATGAATATTTATGACGAGCATCCGTTCAGAGTCATCTTTGATTACGGTCACAATGCGCATGCGGTGGCGGCCATGTGTGATTTGGCGCAGCGATTGGAAGTGCAAGGGCGGCGCATCATCGTTTTATCCGCGCCGGGTGATCGTCGCGACGAAGACATTGAAGCCATTGCCCAGACCACCGCGGGTAAGTTTGACCATTACATTTGCCGGCGTGATGACGGCTTGCGTGGACGCGATGGTGATGAGATCCCGAATATGCTGGCGAAAGTCCTACGCGCCAATGGAGTCGCGGAAAGCCAGATTGAAATCATCGCCGACGAACAAATGGCGATTGACCATGCGTTGCGCATCAGTCGCAAAGGCGATTTGTTGTTGTTGTTCGCCGATGCACTCACCCGATCGTGGAAGCAAGTCATCAAATTTCAACCCGAGGGCAGTGCGCCAAGAGTCGTCGCGCCCACAAAACCCGCCACGATCGCCGCCAAGCCAACAAGCATGATTGACGACCCCGCCGATTTCTCCAGTGTGGTGTCGAGCGGAATGGTGGTGGATGCCCGCGGCATCCGTTTCCAGCGCGAGAGTGACGACTAAGTGGATGCGCGGCTTGCATGAGTGCCGATGACGGTGATTCACCGTATTTTGATGATTCACGCCGGCTGACCGGTCCAAACCTTTTTTTTAGGACGACCGGCGCCATCCTTGAAGCCCGTGGTGTCGAGGCGAAAAATCCAGAGGCGCATGGTCATTGGCGGCAACTGGCCAGGGTAATGTGCGCGGCGTTGGGATGGCGCGACGTTGAGTTGATTTCACACGTGCACTCCGCCATCACTTCGTTGGTGATTTCCGCGCCGCTGGATCAATTGTTCACTGCGACGGAAGTCAACGAATGGGCGTGGTTGAGTACGGTCGCCAAATTTAATCCTGAATTAAACATATTCAACGCAACGGCTGATCGGCCGAACGACGTTGGCGATATAGCGACCGCGATGGCAAGACTCAGCAAGCAGTCTGCTGAAGAACACAATCCACCATTAATGGACTTGGCGGCGGCAGCCGCAAAACATCAACGAACTCTTTTAGTCGATGAAGAAATGGTTTCGATTGGTGGCGGTGTGGGTTCGGTGTCGTATCCACTGGACGCATTACCGCCTGCTGATCAAATTGACTGGGCTAGGGTGCGCGAAATACCAACAGGACTGGTGACCGGCTCGAACGGCAAAACCACCACGGTTCGTCTGATTGCGGCGATGGCCAGGGCGAGTCAATTGTCGCCCGGTTATTCATGTACCGAAGGTGTTTTTGTCGACGGTGAACAGCTTGCGGCCGGTGACTACTCGGGACCGGCTGGTGCACGCACCGTGCTCCGCGACCTACGAGTTGATTGCGCCATTCTTGAGACAGCACGTGGTGGCATGTTGCGCCGCGGACTGGCGATCACCCATGCCAGGGTTGCTGTGGTGACCAATGTGAGTGCGGATCATTTTGGCGAATACGGTGTGGATTCGCTGGAAGATTTGGCCGATGCCAAATTGATTGTTGCCAAGTCGCTTGATGAGCGGGGCACTTTGGTAACGAATGCCGATGATCCAGTATTGGTGCGGCGTTCTGAGCATTTATGGTCGAAACTGGCCTTGTTTGCTGGTGATTATCAGCATGCTTTATTACAGAAGAAACGTCAACAAGGCGGTCGTGTTTGTGGCGTTGAAAATGGCAAATTAAAACTGTTTCACCATCAAATCGAGCATGATTTGGGCGAAATTGATGCCATGCCATTAACGGTTAACGGCAGCGCGGCTTACAACATTGCCAATATTTCGGCGGCCGTGTTGGCGGCATCGGTGCTTGGTTTTTCGCCAACCATCGTGGCGCGTGTACTAAGCACATTTGGGCGCACACGATTTGACAATCCAGGACGACTCGAGCGCTGGGAAATTCATGGGGTACAAATTTTTGTGGATTACGCCCACAATCCGGCGGGGCTCGCAGGGCTGCTGACGGTCGCAAATCGTATGCGTACGCCGATGGCAGGCCGACTTGGCTTGTTGCTCGGACAAGCGGGCAATCGTGAAGACGAAGATATCGAGGCGCTGGCAAAAACGGCGGCGTCATTTACGCCGGACCTGATTTTGCTAAAAGACATCGATGGCATGCTGCGTGGCCGCGAGGCGGGTGCAGTGCC
>JANPNU010000377.1:0-3085 GCA_031427615.1 Burkholderiales bacterium | reverse complement strand
GAGCAGATCGGCGAGCAGGGGTTTATTGGGCTTGGGATATTCATCCTGCTGGGATTGTTTACCTGCTCGGCGGCGAGCCCGGTCAGATCGACTAGCTCAAACGGCTCGGCATCACTTTGTTTGGCGTCAAGCCGGCACGCCGTCGGCAGCCAATATTCGTTTGTATGCGGAGATCGTGCGCGAACGCTCGATCATGCGCTCACTTGCCCGTGCCGGTGAAGAAATCGCCGATTCGTCGTACGCGCCTAACGGCCGTGAAGCCCGTCAATTGCTCGACGAGGCCGAGAAAAAAGTTTTTGATATCGCCGAGATGGGCCGGCGTGATTCCAACGGTTTTCAATCGATGGAATCATTGCTCAGCGAAGTGATGACACGTCTGGATGAGCTATCCAAAAATCCTTCCGCCGTCGTCGGCAAAGCAACGGGTTTTGTGGACCTCGACAATTTGACGTCCGGCATGCAGGATGGGGATCTGATCATCGTTGCTGGCAGGCCCTCGATGGGGAAAGCGCAGCCACTGGATGCGCGTATCAAGACCACCACTGGCTGGAAGGCGATGGGGCAATTGCAGCCGGGCGACGCAGTCGCATCAGTTGACGGCGCGCCTTCGATTGTCACCGGCGTTTATCCGCAGGGTGCGCGCCAGGTCTATCGCTTCACGTTTGCCGATGGCCGTTCGACCGAATGCTGCGACGAACATCTATGGACGATTCGTTATCGCGAGTGGGATCAACCGCGCACCGTGACAACCGCCAAGCTGCGCGAGATGCTCGGCAAGGCGCGCTACACCAACCGCCTTTGGGTCGACGAAATTAATGGTGAGTTCGGTCATCATGAACCGCTGCCGGTTGATCCCTGGGTGCTCGGTGCATTACTCGGTGATGGCAAGCTCTCCGGCACGTCCATCATGTTTTCGACGGCAGATGCCGGCATGATCGAGCGTTTGCAAGCGCGAGTCGGTGACACCTTGCTGGTAAAACATGCCGATCATTACGATTGGCGGGTCGTCAGGCCCACTACAGCCGACATGGCATTGGCCGACAAACCAGCGATGGTACGTGCGCAAGTCAATCCATTGATGCATGCGTTGCGTCAGCTTGATCTCTGGGGAATTTCCAGCGTCGAAAAATTTATTCCTGAAACCTACCTGCTCGCCAATCGGGCTGCGCGCCTTGATCTGCTGCGTGGTTTGCTCGATACCGATGGGTGGGTCGAGAAGTGGGGGTCGGTACGATTTGCCACATCGAGCTGGCGATTGGCCAATGACGTGTTGACGCTGGCACGCTCAATTGGTGCTTACGCCACCTTGGCCGATAAACGCACAACCTATACTTATCTTGGTGAGAAAAAGCAGGGCCGCGATTCGTTTGTGGTCAATATCAGCCACGCCAATCCAAAATCGCTGTTCCTGTTGGAGGCAAAACAATCGCGCGCGCCAGACGCGTTTGCTAGACGCAAACGGCTCAATATTGTCAGCATTGTGCCGACACGTGTCACTGCTACACAATGTATTGCGGTCTCACACCCAACGCATTTATACGTGACCGACGATTACATCCCCACCCACAATACCGCCTTCAGTCTTAATCTCGCCGAACACGTCGCCGTCAACCTTGGCTTGCCAGTGTTGATCTACTCGATGGAGATGGGCGGCACACAGATCGCCAATCGTTTTCTGTCGTCGATTTCGAAGGTGGACCAACAACGCCTGCGCACCGGTCAATTGGAGCCTCGCGATTGGGACCGGCTGAACCAGGCAATGGTCAAACTCAACGCCGCACCGATTCATATTGACGAGTCACCGGCGCTGAATGCCCTCGAGTTACGTGCGCGTGCACGCCGCATGTGGCGCATGTATGAGGGCCTTGGTTTGATCGTGGTCGATTATTTGCAGCTGATGTCCGCAACTGGCTCGGGTGAAAATCGCGCGACCGAAATTTCTGAAATCTCACGATCATTAAAGGCGCTTGCCAAAGAATTGAAAGTGCCGGTGGTGGCATTGTCGCAGTTGAACCGGTCGCTCGAACAACGCCCAAACAAACGTCCGGTGATGTCTGATCTGCGTGAATCCGGCGCGATCGAACAAGACGCCGACGTCATCATTTTTATTTATCGTGATGAAGTTTATAACCCGGAAACGCCTGACAAAGGTACGGCGGAAATCATAATTGGCAAACAGCGTAACGGCCCGATCGGTACCGTGCGGTTGACCTTCATCGGTCAGAACACGCGCTTTGAAAACCATGTGCATGGTGGTGGAGGCGGCTATTAAGCCCGGCGCACCGTCTCGGCTGACGAACTAAACACCCTACGCCATGACCCGTCCCATTCGCGCTGAAATCTCACTCGCCGCACTGGTACACAACTACGGTGTGGCGAAATTGACCGCGCCAAAATCAAAAGTATTTGCGGTCGTCAAAGCCAACGCCTACGGACACGGCTTGGCGCGGGTTGCACGCGCACTCAAACACGCCGATGCGTTTGCCACACTTGAGCTCGATTCGGCCATCCAACTCAGAAAGCTGGGTGTTGAGGCACCCATTCTGATGCTCGAAGGTTTTTTTGGTGTGGAAGAGTTGGCAGTGTTCGCCAACTACCGCCTCACCACCGTCATCCGTGATCTTGAGGCCGCGAAACAATTTGCCGACGCCGAACTCAACGCGCCGCTGGACGTGTTTCTGAAATTCAATACCGGCATGAATCGTTTGGGCCTCGCCGGGCCGATGTCCGGCTTTGCGCTGGAGCTGGCCGCAGCGCATAAAAATTTTGGCAATGTCACTCTGATGACTCATTTCGCCACTGCCGATGGGGTACAAGGCGTCGCACCACAAATGAAACGCTTCGAAGAAATAGTCACCCAAGCCAAAACTATTTTCAGCAAAAAAGGTTTCACACAAAGTGTTGCCAACTCGGCCGCGTTGTTGCGTTTTCAAAAGACGCATCTTGATTGGGTGCGTCCCGGCATTATGTTGTACGGCTCGTCACCATTCGCCGACCGGACCGCAGAAGATATCGGCCTCAAGCCGGTCATGACATTGCGCAGCGAAATAATCGGTGTGCAAATGCTCGAAAAGGGCGACACGGT
>JANPNU010000376.1:0-1845 GCA_031427615.1 Burkholderiales bacterium | reverse complement strand
AGGCAGGCACGATTGAGTACATTCCCTTTCCAGAGGCGCTTAAGGGAAAATATCAGAGCTATACCCAGGCGGACTTGGGAAATCTTCGGCACGCGGGATATGACAGTGAATTTTTATCAGTAGAACAAGGGGTGGCCAATTACATTCCGTGGCTTGCAAAAAATTCATTGTGAGCATGGTTGTCGACACAATTGCCATTTGAACCGAGATTTTCCATTAGGCGTCCCATCGGGACTGTTCGGTTGCTGGTGGGCTATATTTGGCGTATTTCCTGTTTCTTCCTCTCGAATAGCCAGCTATTCGTTCGTCAGTCAACAGAAAATCCACTCAAAAAGTAGCCCCACCATCATTCCAAACCATAATGGAAAATCTCGGTTGAATTTATTCGCCGGTCTGACGAATAAATTTGACGCTTTGATTCATCGACGTCAACCAGGTTGTCCAACCCGCGTTTTTTACTTGCGTTCGGATTCTTGTATCCCGACCGGTTTTGGCACGATCAAATCACTTATCTCATTGGAGACACCATGAAGAAAATTTTTTCTGCAATTGTTGTTTTTTTGACGATGGCCACGGCTGCATTCGCGGCTGTAAATATCAATACCGCCACCAAAGCTGAACTCGCCACATTGAACGGAATCGGTGAAGGCAAGGCACAGGCAATCATTGATTACCGCACTAAAAACGGTGCATTCAAATCGAAGGCAGATTTGGAAAAGGTGCCTGGAATTGGTGCTGCCACACTCAAGAAAATTGAAAAAGATGTGTCGTTAAGCGGCAAAACCACGGTTGCCGCCGCTGCTAAAACAGACGCCAAGTCAGACACCAAAGTAGCCGCACCGGCAAAAACCGACGCCAAGGCCGCCGCACCAAGCAAAGCGGCACCATCCGTGCCGGCCAAGGCAGACAAGACAGACAAGCCGCAAAAGGGCGACGCCAAAAAAGTCGCACCAAAGGATGACGCGAAGAAGGATGACAAAAAAGCGGACGCACCAAAGAAATAGCAACACGCGCGGTCATACAGCAACTCTATTAACGCGTTACCTTGCCCCGCACTCTGGTGCGGGGCTTTGTTCATTTAGGTCATGCATCGACGGGTCATGCATTGATTATTGTGGTGCCGCAGATAGCCGCACAAACGCGCTATCGATTTTTATTCCCTTGGCCAGAGTTTGGTAAACCACGCAGTAACGTTCGGTCAGTTTTTTGAGTGTTTCCAACTGGCCGTCATTGGCATCTGTTCTGATTGAAAACAACAGGCGGATAGTGCTGAAACCCCACTTCGGTAGTCTTGTCCACGCCCAGCGTGCCACGAAAATCCAAATCCCCTTCCGCGGTTATTTGAGTCGTGTCAATGGTCACACCGATGGCCGTTGCCACGGCCGCGAGTGTTACGCCGGCGCAACCGACCAGAGCCTGTAGCAACATGTCACCAGAGCAGGCAAGGGTGCCGTCACCACCGGTGGCCGGGTGCAAACCGGCACGGGTAATGCCATTGTGGCCTGGCACTTCACAGGCCAGTGCGTCCTGCATAACCTGTCCCCTGGCGTGTAATACCAATTGAGCCGACGCGGGCGATTCTCGATATTTGGCTTTGATCGGTGCCTGACTGGCGGCAAGTTTTTGTGCTTGAATTTGTATTGGTCGAACGAGTGTGTCGGTCATGCGGCTTTCCGGTTGGCATTGGCAGGCGATAAAACATGCAGTGCAGTAATAATAGCCTCAATGTTTTCGCGTCTTTCGGCAAATGAGCCCGCAGGACGAAAATCGTGTTGAATGCTAGCACCGATGCCGTCGCTGGCGTTTGGATTTGCCAATACCAAGACGCGGTTTGCCAGATTGACG
>JANPNU010000375.1:0-3038 GCA_031427615.1 Burkholderiales bacterium | reverse complement strand
TCACTTTTGGAAACTTCTAAAAGCCCCTGTCATTCTCGCGTCCCACAGGGATACACTTCGATAAAGGCGGGAATCCAAGTTCGGTAATACCCTGATATCCATAGAAAAATTGGACCCCGGCCGCGGCTTTAACCATACCGGGGCAGGCTCACCGCTGCGGCGACAGGTACTCAGGTTATTGGAAGTTCCCTTTTTAACCCGCCCTTACGCGGCGGGCAATTCCGACTGATGCAATGACAGAATGGTGGGCAAAAATATTTCCGTCACCAGCAACGGCCGCCCACATTTCAGAAACACACTGCGTCGCGCCCAACAGTTAGGAAATTCCTCCGCCAAATGTTGCTGCATGGAGGATAAAAAATTATGCGGTGCGCGCAGTTGTTTATATTCCATTGGCATGCGGGAGACGGTTGGATCGTGAAACAGCATTTCGGCCAGTGGACGTGCACCGAGTCGCGACAGGCCGCGCCACGCGCCGCGTAAATCGCGCGGCTTCACAACGGTGTGTGCAAATATCAGTGGTGTTTCACCATCACGAAGGATCACTTCGCGAACCACGGCCAATTCGCCCGCGCGTAAGGACAACACACGCCGTTCATCGTGATGGGGCCGAACAAGGTGCTGGCAAAGCCGTTGCAAATTAAATTGGCAGTCATGCGCGATCAGACGAGCAGTGAGTGAGCCGCAGTCGGTCAGCCAGGGGCGGAGCGTGCCGCTTGGTGGTATTTGTCGCCATGCATCCGGCTGGGTCAGTTTGACAGTGCGCATGGTGTTGTCACGCTTTTAAATAATGCTGACGGGATCCCAGCCAGCGGGCGAGGTGTCGTTCGGCGTTAAGGTGATCGTGGGCCAGCATCCAGGTGGCGGCATCGCGCGCGGCCTCCAATAAATCAATGTCCCGCTCAATATCCGCAAACCGTAACAACGGGGTGCCTGATTGGCGCGCACCCAGATGTTCGCCGGGGCCACGGATCAAAAGATCCTGTCGTGCAATCTCAAAACCGTCGGTTGATTCATAAATTATTTTTAGTCGTGTCCGCGCGGTTTCGCTCAACGGTGATTGATATAACAAAATGCAGGTGCTTTGTTTGGCGCCGCGACCGACACGCCCACGTAACTGGTGTAGTTGGGAAAGCCCCATGCGCTCGGCGTGTTCAATCACCATGATGGTGGCGTTGGCCACATCAACACCGACTTCAATCACGGTGGTGGCGACCAGCAGGTGAATCTCGTTGTTGACGAATTGTTGCATGACCGCATTTTTTTCGGCGGACTTCAGGCGGCCGTGGACGAGGCCGACGCGCAAATCCGAAAACTCATTTGAAATGCGCTCAAAGGTATCGACTGCCGTTTGCAATTGTAATTTTTCGCTTTCCTCGATTAATGGACAGACCCAATACGCCTGCCCGCCGGCCAGGCAGGCGCCGCGAATACGTTCGAGCAATTCGTTACGCCGGTTGTCGGCCAATAGACGGGTGACAATCGGCGTGCGTCCCGGCGGCATTTCATCAATAACGGACACGTCAAGATCGGCAAAATAGCTCATCGACAATGTGCGGGGTATCGGGGTGGCGCTCATCATCAGTTGATGCGCCTCTTCACCTGTTTGTTTGCCGGCACCCGCCTTTTCGCGTAATGCCAAACGCTGCGCCACACCAAAACGATGTTGTTCATCAACGATCGCCAAGCCGAGATTGGCAAAGCGGACACCCTCTTGAAACAAGGCGTGGGTGCCGATTGCCAATTGGCAGCGGCCGTCGGCAATGGCGGCGGTCGCCTCCCGTTTTTCTTTTGCTTTTAAGCTGCCGGTCAGCCAGGTCACCCCCACCCCAAGCGGTTGTAACATTTGCGCGAGTTTTCGAAAATGTTGCTCCGCCAAAATTTCGGTTGGTGCCATCATCGCCACCTGATAACCACACTCGATGACTTGCGCTGCCGCCAATGCCGCCACCGCGGTTTTGCCTGAGCCCACGTCACCCTGAAGCAATCGTTGCATGGGATGCGCCTTGGTTAGATCATGGCCGATCTGGGTTGCGGCGCGTTGTTGTGCGCCCGTCAATGCAAATGGCAGGGCGGCAATGAGCTGTTGCGCCAACATGCCGGTGCCTTGCATACGCGGGGCCGTTTTGGCGTCGCGTGCGGCACGGGCTTTTTTCATGGCCAGTTGCTGGGACAGCAGCTCATCAAATTTAATCCGTCGCCACGCCGGATGGGTACGCCCGGCCAGACTTTCAAGCGAGGCCGATGGTGGCGGTCGATGCAAGGTAAACACACTGTCACGAAATGGTTGTAAATGTTGGTGTTGGCGAATGGGTGCAGGCACACAGTCTTCAAACTGTGATTGTGTGTTCAACGCGTCAAGGGCACGATCAATGATTTTGCGGATAGCGGTTTGTGATACACCGGCGGTGGTCGAATAGACCGGCGTGAGCGCCTCGGCAATCGGATCGCCCAGACTGACCACCCGATAACGTGGGTGCACCATTTCCGCGCCAAAAAATCCCGGCCGCACTTCGCCAAAAAGACGCAGACGTTTTCCCACCGCCAGTTGTTTGACCTGGCTGCCGTAAAAATTCAGAAAACGTAAATACAGGGTTTGCTCACCATCACGTGTTTCGACCACCAACTGTCGGCGTGGCCGATAGGTAATTTCACTGTGGACAATTTCAACTTCTAACTGACAATCCTGACCGGCGCGTGCGTCGCGCAAGGAGGTGATACGGGTTTCGTCTTCGTAGCGAATGGGCAGGTGCAACGCAAAGTCCCATTCGGTGCGAAGGCCGATCTGCGCCAGCTTTTGGGCGAGTGACGAGGCGGGTTTGGTCGGTGTGGTTTTGGTGGGCTTGGCGCGCGGCATGGCGATATTATCCTAGAAACCGCAGTTGACCGCTGGAAACTGTCTGGAACACCACGTATTCATTGGTGTTTGGTGGATTTAAGACGTTCACCTTTTGGGTGAGAGCGCTACGGGTGCGATTGTACGTTTTTGCGACTCCCTGGCGGTGTTGCTCCTCCTTGCAACGTGGAGGTTGCCGCGT
>JANPNU010000374.1:0-5556 GCA_031427615.1 Burkholderiales bacterium | reverse complement strand
CATGTGCGCCTGCAAATGCCTTTGTTCATCGCCGTTGGTTGCGCGTACGATGAGCGGTTTTTCAGCGGCATCACGATTAAACGCGATGACGTGGGCTTCTCGGTGGTCAAGCCAGACGACGACATGGTTCGTTGTCATATTGAAGGCCTTTCTCAAAATTCATTTGTTGCGGGGCAACATCAGGCGGTATTGAGAGTCAACGTCAGGCATCGCTGACAAATCCGGAAAATACCACGATGTCGACACCGGATTGGGTCGCACACGCAGTCGGGCGCAGCCATACTGCGACACGATGATCCCAATATGAACTGTTAATAGACTCGGCTGTTTGAGGTGTATCAAAAGCAAGGCAAATAATTGCCAGAATATTTGCCGATGGTTTTGGTCGGTGAGTTTTCTACAGGGCAGGTTTGATTCCCATCAACACCAGCGCGGCGATGGCGGTCAGTAAGGCGGCCGCGCCCCAAAATTCCCAGCGCCGTGCGAGTGCCTGATATTGCCGGTCGCTAAAGGCACCGGCCTCGTCGGCCTGTGCCATATTGAGCGGGGCGCGCTGCAGCGGCGCCACCCGCCAAGCAAACACAATGCCGGAAACACGGAGCGCAACCAGTGACCACATGATCCAACCTGTTCTGAGCAGCGGCATTTTGCCCATGACCGCCATCACGATGCCAACCGTGACCCGCATTGTGACCGCAGGAATGGTAAACCAGCGATCGCCGCGGATGATGCCACTCATGGCATGCGCGATGAGTTTCGGATTGCGCGCATGGACCGCATGTGCGTGCCAAAACAAACTGGTGATGATATTGCCAGGAAAAATGATGGCAGCACCGATGTGAATCAATTTCAGAGTGGTAGACATGATTGCCATTACGCGAAGGGCGCAGCCATCGGGTTGAATGCAAGTCAGGATGCCGTGCCCGCCGCACCCTGTCGGCGGGTTTGCGATGAATGGAGTGAAAGCCCGCGCCAATAACCTGTTGAAACCAAACCGGCGTGATTACATCGAAATCGAGCCGTCGCGGAATTCGGTTTTGTCGAGCCAGACATTAACCAGTACTGGTTTGCCGGCTGCTGCCAACTTGCGTGCCCGCGCCAGCGCGGCCGGTACTTCGGTAATGTTTTGCACCAGAATGCCTTCGGCCCCGAATCCGGCCACCACCTCGTGATAGGCGGTGCGTGCCAGCACCGTGGCCACGTCGTCGTGCAGCATCTTGATTTGTTCACGCGCGATTTGGGTCCAGCCGGCGTCGTTGCCGACGACGCCAATCACGGGGATGCCGTGACGGACAAAGGTGTCAAATTCGGCAAGCCCGTAACCACACGCGCCATCACCAAAAATAATCCATACCTCGCTGCCGGGCCGGCAAATGGCCGCACCGAGCGCAAAGCCCGCACCCACGCCGAGGGTGCCAAATACGCCGGGATCGAGCCAGCTGAGTGGGGTGCGCGGATGCATCACATAGGATGCAGTAGCGACAAAATCGCCACCGTCGGCAACCAAAATGGCGTTGTCTCCCGCTTCATGCTCGAGCGTCTTGAAGAATGCAATTGGGTTGACATATTTCCCGGAAACGCTGGCGTGCGCATCGATTTCGGTTTCACGTGCGGTGTTGCGGTCACGCAATTGTGTCGTCCAGTGGGACCATCGTGATGGCGCTGCGGTGGCACAGAATTGCGCGGCTAGTGTTTGCAGAAACAGGCCGGCATCGCCAATTGCCGCAATGTCCGGACGCCGGTTCAGGCGTGCCTCTTTGGCGCTTCGGTTGGCGGCGATCAACGTGCTGGACCGTCGAATGTGACGACCATAGTCCAAACGAAAATCACAGGGCACACCAGCCAGAACCACGCAGTCCGCCTCACGCAATGCTTGACGCCGCTGATGGCGCATTTGTAATGGATGGTTGCGTCCAAGCAGGCCGCGCGCCATTCCTGATAGATAAACCGGAATCTTAAGCGCGTCGACGGCTTCGGCAATTTTTGTCGCTTCGGCGGCAATGCTCAGCGCCTGGCTACCAATGACCAGGAGCGGCCGTTCTGATTGTTTCAACGCCGAAATTGTGGCGCGGATACTTACCGCTGACGCCTCAGGCGCGATTATCTCGTGAACAACTGGTGCGCTCGGTTGGGCACTGCCATCAAACATTTTTTTTCAACATGACGGTTCAAGTAAAATCGCAACAACCGGTCGGCAATTGATTTTCCCTTGCCAGCGGCATCGGCATACCACTGCCGAATGGTTGTTTCGTCGTACAGCAGGTCAACCGGACACTCGATAAACACCGGTCCCGGCAGTCCAGCCAGGGCGATCGCAAAGGCTTCATCGACGGCGGGCCCCAAATCGCGCACGCGTAAAATTTTGCGGAACAATTTGACATGTGGTTCCACCAAGGGCCGCTGGTCGATATCCTGCAATGCACCGCGCCCCTGTAATGCGGTCGGTGCCGCGCCGCCAATCAATATCACCGCAGACTGCGCCAGTTGTGCATTTTTTAAGGCGGTGATGGTGTTGGTGATTCCGGGTCCGGCGGTGACCGCGGCGACTCCGGGAATGCCCGACAGTCGTGCGGTGGCGTCGGCTGCAAACACCGCTGTCGCTTCATCACGCACATCGACGATTCGAATGCCACGTGCCTTTGACGCGGTCAAAATCGGCGAGATGTGGCCGCCACATAAAGTGAAAATAGTCTTCACACCGTTTGCCAGCAAGGCGCGGGCGACTCGATCGCCGCCAGTTGACTGCGGTTGATCAGTTTGCATGACTAGTTTCGTTGTGTTGTGCGGCATGAATGGTGCCGGTTGGTGGTGCCATTGGTGTTTGTTGATGTTCGGCAACCAACACCTTGTAGTCAATTTTGCCGATGCGTGTTTTTGGCAATTCGGTGCGAAACTCGATCTCCCGCGGGCACGACCATTTGATGAGACTGGCGCGGCAGGCGCTGATCAACAATTGTTCGGTTGCTGCATTTGCCTGCGAGGTGTCTTTCAAAACCACCACCGCTTTGACCCGCTCCACTTGTTCCGGATCGGGAACACCAATGACACATGCCTCGGCAACCAACGGGTGCTGATACAACACGGCCTCAACCTGCGCGGGATAAACGTTGAATCCAGACGACTTGATCATGCGTTTGTGCCGCGTCGAAAAATAGAAAAAACCATCACGGTCCATCCGGCCCAGATCGCCGGTATGCAGCCAGGTGCGGCCATCGGCATGGATGCGCAATGCCTCGTGCGTTGCCTCGGGATCATCCAGATAACCGATCATCACCGCCGGACCGGAAATGCAGATTTCACCTTCCTTCCTCGCCTGGTGGTAATTCTTCAACTGTGCCAATGTGGCAAATCGCCGCCAACATGTCAGGCAGCGGGAGCCCAATCGAGCCTTCGCGATACATTCCAACCGGTGTGGCCATGATGCCACTGACCGCCTCGGTCAGGCCGTAGCCTTCGAGCAATTGCACGTCACCATGGCCGGCCGCGACCAATTTCTCGAACCGTTCTTTTACCGGGCGCGGCAGGCTGTCGGCCCCGGAGAAGGTGGCGCGCAGACAGGAAAGATCAGCCGATTGCATGGCCGGTTCACGGGTGAGGGCGTCAAACAGCGTGGGCACACCGACCAACAGGTTGGGGCGTTTATCGCGAATCAGTTTGGCGACACTGGCGGCGGTGAATGTTGGCACCAAAACGGACTTGCCACCCGCCATAAAAGCCGAATTGATACACACCCCCAGTCCGAAGCCATGAAAAATCGGCAGGATCGCCAGAATGGTATCGCCATCTTTGATTCCGCCCCATGCGGCGACACCCATGCCCTCGGCAATGAAATTGCGGTGCGACAATAAAATGCCTTTGGGTGTGCCGGTAGTGCCACCGGAAAATAAAATGGCTGCGGCATCGTTCGTATTGAAGTGCGCCAGATTGGCGTGGGGGTGGTCGGCAGCGATCAGGCTTGTCCACCACCGGATGCGCGGATCGGGTGGCACATGGGCGATATGCCGACCTTTGCTCAGCCAGTAGCCGATGCGCTTGAGTGGTGACAGGGCATCACTGATGCGTGCAAGGATGAAGGTGAGAATGGGCCGCGTCGGATTGGTCGCTGTGAACACCGGATAAAATGCGTCGAGGGTGAGCACAATTTGCGCGTGACAGATATTGAGGTAGTGCTCGATTTCAGATGCAGTGGAGAGCGGGTGAATCAGTGCCGGTAACGCCCCGAGTTTATTGCAGGCATAAAAAGCAATGACGCCCTGCGGTGAGGTGGGCATGGCAATCAACAGCCGATTACCACACCGGAGACCGATGGCCGCAAGTGCATCTGCAAATCGATCAACGTCACTGATAAATTGCCGATATGAGCGCGTTGTGCCGAAAAAATCCCACGCTATGGCATCCGGTACGCGTTCCGCTGTTTTGCGCAACATCTCATAGAGAGTCAACGGCGGGTAGGGCAGGCTGGCCGGCACATTGCCATAATATTTCAGCCATGGACGATCTGGTCGCGGGTCAACCTGCTTTTCGGCAGGTGGATCGGCAGGCCGGGCAGCGCGCCGTTTAGTCGGCATATGGCACCGGCGCGCAGTGGTCGGTGATCAACGGACCACCGGGCAAAGGCCTTGCCGACCAATTGAGTGCCACCGCGTGGATCATCCTGCGCCTCCAATCGAATCCCAGCGCTCAAATTACGCGTCGTTTACTGTACCCGTATTGATCCTTGTCAAACTGGATCGTGATAGTGGGCACGTCGCTGGCGCGGGGAGTGACTGGCTGGTCCAGCCACCCTCGATTGGAATGGCGGTACCGGTAATGTTATGGGCAATTGGGTGGCATAACCACGCGGCAAGTTGGCCGATTTCTTTGGGCTCTGACATCCGTTGGCTGGGTTGTTTTTCACTGAGCAAATCCCGCACATCGGTTTGGCGATCACCACCGAATTTTTCGGCGCGCGCCAGAATTTGTGGCTCAATGATGGCCGTCTCGGTCCAACCGGGGCAAATACAATTGACTCCGAACAGTTATAAGTGTTTGCGTAATTCGGTTTTGAGCACCTTGCCGTAATTGTTCTCTGGCAGGGCATCCAAAAATATGTATTGTTTGGGTCGCTTGAAGCGGGCAATATTTGCCAGACAAAGTGCATCCAATTCGGCGCAATCAATCTCACCTGACGCACTTGAAACGGGCACCACAAAGGCGATCACCACCTCACCCCATTCCGGGTCGGCGCGACCGACCACGGATACCTCGCGTACCGCCTGGTGTTTGAGCAACACTTCTTCGATCTCGCGCGGGTAAATGTTTGATCCGCCCGAAATAATCACATCCTTGGAGCGGTCTTTCATGGTCAAGAAACCATCGTCGTCAAAACTGCCAATGTCGCCAGTCCATAACCAGCCGTCGCGTAGCGTGCTGATGGTTGCATCGGTATTGCGCCAGTAGCCCGCCATGACTGGATCGCCTCGAACAATAATCTCACCAGCTGCGCCGACGGGCAAAAACTTTCCGTCGTTATCGGCGATGCGGACTTCCACCACGGATTGGGCGATGCCGACAGAG
>JANPNU010000373.1:0-7662 GCA_031427615.1 Burkholderiales bacterium | reverse complement strand
CACCCCGAGCGGGCCGAAGTGGCCGACAACGCGGTCAGGCAGGCGCGCACCTTTGGTCAACGGCTGGATGCGATGGGCGGGATTCGTTTTAAAGACATTCGACTCGATATCCCAAGTGTGAAAAATCGATCGAGTGGAAAGAGCATGGGTGAACATTGTGAGCAGATGGCCAAGTACTGGAAAATCCCGCGTCAAGCGCAGGATCGATTGGCCTTCGACAGCCACGCCCGCGCTATCAAGGCAATGAGCGATGGTTTTTTCGACGACCTCATCATCCCCGTCAATGGTCATGGCAAAGATGGATTGCCACGCGCCGATTCGACGCTTGAAAAATTGGCAACCCTGCGACCGGCGTTTGATCGTAGTTCTGCAGGGACCATCACGGCAGGCAATGCGTCACCGCTGACCGATGGGGCCGCCGCGATCTGGGTGGCCAATGAGCAGGGCACCGCAAAACTACCAGCAAGTGCCGCGCGCGTGAAGTTGCTCGATTACGAAATGGCTGGCGTGGATATTTTTAGCGAAGGTTTGTTGATGGCACCGGCCTACGCAATTCCACGCTTGTTGGCGCGGCACAATCTAACGCTCAACGATATCGACCTGTGGGAAATTCATGAGGCGTTTGCCGCGCAGGTATTGTGCAACGTTGCCGCGCTCGAAAGTGAAATATTCTTGCGTGAAAAAGTAAACGTTAACAACGCGCTTGGCAAATTCCCATGGGAGCGACTCAATCCCAATGGTGGCAGTGTCTCAATCGGTCATCCGTTTGGCGCGACCGGTGCACGCATCCTGTCGCAGGCAACCAAAGAGCTCGCGGCGATGGGCGCGGGTAAAAAAGCGATTGTGAGTATTTGTGCTGATGGCGGGTTGGGGACGGTGGCGTTGTTGGAAAGCGTGTAGAACTCGCGAACCATCTATGTCACTCACCGACCATACCTCGACCCGTCCCACCTGGACCATGCGTGTGATCGGCTGGACCATTGCCTTGCTGATTATTGTGCCGCTGGCCTATAAGACCTTGTTTCGTCAAAAAGCAACGCAACGGGCGGAATGCCTTGAGCAAGCGTCGTCCAGCCAACGTGCCACCTCGCCCGCATCCACGGTCAACAAATATGCCGCATGTGAATTGGGTAATGTGAAGTCCGCCGGTGCGTCGGTTGCCGGTGGCGCAGGCATTGTTGCCACCGGCTCGATCGGTCCGGTCGAGGTGGCACGGTGTCAATATGCCGGACTTTGGGCTGCAACACGCGGACAAACGGTCTATATGGTGACTCTCGAAGCAACTGGCCGATTTATTGCCGAGCCGTCACAAAACACACCAGCAGATGCCACTACCATCACTGGCGCGTGGAGTGTGGCCGGCAACAAAATGGTCTGGGCATACGATAACGGACCGGTGTGGCCACCCGATGTCAATCCGATTTCAGCGGACCGCAGTGATGCGTTTACATTGAGCGAAGTGAATGGATCAACCACGCGTTATACGCTGGTTGAACGGTTGCCCGGCAGTTTGTGCAAATAGTGACGTTTTTAGATCGAACGATCAGCGCGCACACAATTTCGCGCTAGGCTGAAAGTCCACCATCAATCACAAAATGGTGGCCGACCACATAGGACGACGCATCCGAGCATAACCACAAAATGCCGGCTGCAACTTCGTCCGCATGTGCCACCCGACCAGCCGGAATACGGGCGGTTTGCTCCGCGTAGTGTGCTTTGACTTGATCCGCCGTCATGCCCACCAGCCGTCGCTGCCGGCGCGGTGTTTCAATGGCACCCGGGCAGACACTGTTGATGCGAATACCCATCTGGATATATTCGCGTGCTGCCGCCGTGGTCAAGCTGTTCATGCCGTGTTTGGTGGCGCTATAGATGGCGGCGTTGGGTGAGCTGGCAAAGCCATTGACTGACGACACATTAACAATCGCGCCGCCCCCCCGAGGTCAGCATCGCGTCACTTTCATCGATGGTACCGTCCGAGTCAGATCAAACTGCGGAGCAGCCTATTCTTTACATTGATGATGACGAATCGATGTTGTTTTGGTCAGTCGCCTGCTCGAGAGTAAGGGATTTCAGGTGAGTACTTATGGCGACCAGCAGGCGGCGCTCGGCAAATTGGCCGAAAATGCCTCGAAATATAGTTTGGTTGTGACCGACTTTAATATGCCCGGCATGTCCGGCATCGATGTTGCGCGGGCGGTGCGGGCAATTCGAGCCGATTTGCCGGTTGTGATTGCCTCTGGTTTTATCGATGAAACATTGCGCCAAGCCGCGGCGGATGCCGGTGTGCGTGAACTCCTTTTAAAGGCGGATGGTGTCGAAGATTTTTGCGACGTCGTGGCCCGATTGGTGTTGTCGGCATAAATGCCTGGGCAGGCTAGCAGCCTGTCGGACTTAAAGTGAATCGGCTGCAAAATGATCCAATCGGTCCATATTTCCTCGCTTTTCGGTGCAAAGGGGGTCACCATTTGCTTGAAAAGCGAGAAAATCTGTCCTCAATTGGCTCATTTTTCGCACCGATTCTTTAAGGCCGACAGGCTGCTAGGCTTTTGCCTCGTCGATCATGCGAATGGTTGCGATCTCGACTTCCCTGGCAACCGCTTTCAACGCGGGATCATCTGATAGTGATGCCAGCATCGCCTCCGGTTTGATGAGCCCCAGCATGGTTTTGCCGTGATCTGTATAGACTGAAATGCGGCACGGTAACGCCATGTTTAAACGCATGTCGGCCGAGAGAACCTTGGCTGCCTGCGCGGGATTACATACCTCAAATACGCGGCATTGCTCAGTAAAGGCGACACCCTTGCTGCGTAGCGTATTGCCGATGTCATGGACATGCAAGACGCCGAAATTATGCCGTTTGACAGCGGCATCCAAATCATCGGCAGCTTGTTCAAATGTTTTTTCGGTGGTGACGGTGTAATACATGGACATGGTCGGCCTTGTTTATGGTTCCGTGTGGGCAATGCCCTTGTGACATTCAATGCATGACAAACGTTGCGTGATTGCCCGTTCATGCTCCTTGCGGGCGAACGGTTTTTGCTTGTCGGGATTCATCGCCTTGAAGTCGTGGCAATGGCGGCATTCAGCCGAATCGTTTTTCCGCATACGCGCTTGCTCGGATGTTGCCATGTGTAGGCGTCTGGCTTCAAATTTTGCCGGAGTGTCGATGATGCCGACGTAGTGGCCATAAATATCCTTGGCACCACTGATCGCTTTGACCCAGAGTTTTTCCGGATAGCCGTGGGGATTATGGCAATCGGCACAGCCAGTGCGGACCCCGGAGCGGTTTTTGTAATGGATCGTATCCTGGTATTCAACCAGCGGTGTGTTCATTTCGTGGCAACCGATACAAAATTCGTTGGTGCTGGTGGCGTGTACCGCGACTTGAGTGCCGATCACCGCGGCGCTGCCAAGCCCGATGCCGAGCAGCAGCAGCACCGAGAGCCGTGTGCTCGGTCGAAACAGAAAGCCAAACAGACGCCGCCACCAGGCGGGCTTTTGGATGGGCGCGTTTTCGAAGTCGGTCATATTCAGATTCCTTTATTATTGCCCCGCGCAGAAAGACTCGATTTATCCGGCGATGCAGGTGAGTCAGTCTTGCCCAAATGTGCGGTCGGGATTTGATCACAATCAAACGATGCTCATTTCCGCCCGACATGCCGTTCAGTTTGCGCCTGTCTGGTACAGAATGGATCATCAATGCAAAGATAAACTCGTTTATTCAAGACGACTCCCAGCTATTTGTTGCTTGAAACGCGCTGCTAATAAGGAGTTTTGTGTTTTTAATTTATCTTGCGGTCTTTCAAGACGCTCAGCCCGCAGCTGGTCGCGTGGCAGCTGTTTTTGTTTTTGATTCCATTCATAATCGGTTGGCAATGTTTCTGCACATCTTCCGCCATTCTTTCTCACCGAGGAAACCATGATTTGTTTAACGCGTAAAACAAAATTGCGATTGTCAGTTTTGTCCCCCGCTTTTGTCGCGGGTTTATTTGTTTTAGGGGCAGTGTCGACCCAATCGGCAATTGCAGCTGAATCGGTCCTCACCCCGCCTGCCGCATTGGTGATGGAGAACGTGCCGCCAGTCGCAACCAGTATTGCCACGCAGGTATCCAAGTACACGGAATTTAAGCCGACTGGTTTTTCCAACTGGCATCCAACCAAATTGGAAATGCTGATTTCACGCCGGCATAAAAACACCCCGCAAATTTATCGTTTGGCCAAGCCGGGCGGCGAGTTGGAGTTGCTCACCGATTATCCGGAGCCGGTTCGCAGCGCGTCGTATGAGCCCAAGACCGGGCAATATTATGTGTTTGGCAAAGACACCGGTGGCAATGAAGTGTTTCGCGGCTATCGCCGTTCCATGGCCGGTGGGGATGCAGTGCCCATGACACCGGATGGTCAACGTGTGCAGGGTATGACCTGGGCGAACAGTGGCAAGCAGATCGCCTTTGCAACGGTGCCGGTTAATCGTCAGGGCTCCAACGATAAAATCAATACCACGCTATCGATTGCCGATCCGCTAAAACCGGAGTCCGCGCGCAAACTCGCCGAACTGGCCGGCGGCGGCTGGTTCGGATTTGAATTTTCACCCGACGATAAACAGTTGGTTTATTTTGAATATGTATCCGCCAGTGAAAGTTATTTGTGGTTAATGGATACCACGAGCGGTCAATCCCGCCGTCTGACGGAAAAAAATGGCAATGAAACGGTGTCCTATAGCGCGGCCGAGTTCAGCAAAGACGGTAAAGGCATTTATGTTGCCGCCGATCGTGGCAGCGAATTTCAGCGCCTGAATTACATCGACATCGCAACCGGCAAACATGCCGTGTTAACCGCCGACATCAATTGGGATGTTGAACGAATTGCATTGTCCGAGGACGGCAAAATGTTGGCGTTTATTGTCAATGAAGACGGCAATAACGTGTTGCGACTCATGCGCACGGCGGATCACAAAATTGTGCCCTCAGCAAAATTACCGCTTGGAACCATTGGCGGCGTTCAATGGCATAAAGACAGCACCAATCTGGCGCTGTCGGTCACCTCGGCCACCAGTCCTTCGGAAGTGTATTCGGTCAATGTTAAATCCAATGTTGTGACGCGCTGGACCACGCATGAAACCATGCAAGTGGACGCAACAAAATTTGTTGAGCCGGAATTGGTGCGCTGGAAGTCTTTTGACGGCCGTATGATTTCCGGCTTCGTCTATCGTGCCCCGGGTGCAAAATTTTCTGGCAAACGCCCGGTGTTGATCAATATTCATGGCGGTCCGGAAGCGCAATTCCAGCCGGGTTTTCAGTCACGCACTAATTATTTTATGAATGAGATGGGCATCACACTCATTTATCCAAACGTGCGTGGCTCGAGTGGTTATGGCAAGTCGTTCCTGAAACTTGATAACGGCAAGTTGCGCGAGGATTCGGTGAAGGATATTGGCGCCTTGTTTGACTGGATTGCCGCGCAGCCGGATTTGGACGCGTCCCGCGTCGCAGTGTCCGGTGGCAGTTATGGTGGTTATATGTCGCTGGCGGTCTCAACCATGTACCCGGACAAAATTGCTGCTGCCATTGATGTGGTTGGCATTTCCAATTTTGTGACCTTCCTCGAGCGGACGGAAAGTTATCGACGCGATTTACGTCGTGTTGAATACGGTGATGAGCGCGATCCGGACATGCGCAAATTCATGGAAGCGATTGCGCCACTGAACAACGCGGCAAAAATCAAAAAGCCGTTATTTGTGGTGCAGGGCAAAAATGATCCACGTGTGCCGTACCAGGAGGCCGATCAAATTGTCGCCACGGTGAAAAAGAATGGCACACCGGTCTGGTATATGACGGCCAACGATGAGGGGCATGGTTTTGCAAAGAAAGTCAATTCTGACTATCAGTTCTATTCGACGATTGCCTTCTTGCAAAAATATTTATTTGGAAAATAGCCACGCCAAAACTTGCGGCGAAAGAACATAATCCAACCCGTTTTGTCGTTTCCATCAAAACCGCTCAAGTCACTTGAGCGGTTTTTTTTCGGCATAAACGATGAAGTCGGCCATGTAGGTTGCCGGATGCGGCACAATACGTTTTTGACTTCAATCAGGGCAATCATGAAAACCAAAGCGGCCATCGCCTGGCAGGCCGGCGCGCCATTAACCATTGAAGAAGTTGATTTGCAGGGGCCGCAAGCGGGTGAAGTGTTGGTTGAAATAAAAGCCACAGGTATCTGTCATACCGATTACTACACCCTGTCCGGCGCTGATCCGGAGGGATTGTTCCCGGCCATTCTGGGCCACGAGGGTGCCGGAGTGGTGGTGGAAGTTGGCAAAGGCGTGACGACGCTCAAGCAGGGTGATCATGTGATTCCGCTGTACACACCAGAATGTCGTCAGTGCAAATTTTGCCTGTCGCGCAAGACCAATCTTTGTCAGGCGATTCGAGCCACCCAGGGCAAAGGTCTGATGCCCGATGCAACCAGTCGATTTTCATTGGATGGCAAACCGTTGTTTCATTACATGGGTACCTCGACATTTTCAAATTACACCGTTGTGCCTGAAATCGCGCTGGCGAAAATTCGCAACGATGCGCCGTTTGACAAGGTTTGTTATATCGGCTGCGGGGTGACGACTGGAATCGGCGCGGTGATTTTTTCAGCCAAGGTGGAAGCGGGCGCGAATGTGGTGGTGTTTGGTTTGGGGGGCATCGGCTTGAATGTGATCCAGGGCGCAAAAATGGTTGGCGCCGACAAAATTATCGGCATCGATATCAACCCCGCGCGCGAAACACTCGCCCGCAAATTTGGCATGACGCATTTTATTAATCCTCAAAACGTTGACAACGTGGTTGACGCGATTGTGCAACTCACCGACGGTGGCGCGGACTACAGCTTTGAGTGTATCGGCAATACCAAAACTATGCGCCAGGCGCTGGAGTGTTGCCATAAAGGGTGGGGGCGGTCTTTGATTATCGGTGTGGCCGAAGCCGGTGCGGAAATCAGTACCCGCCCATTTCAATTGGTCACCGGTCGCAAATGGGAGGGCTCGGCATTCGGCGGCGCGCGTGGTCGCACCGATGTACCGAAAATTGTTGATTGGTATATGGAAGGCAAAATCAATATCGATGATTTGATTACCCACACCATGCCGCTGGAAAAAATCAACGATGCCTTTGCACTCATGAAAAGTGGTGAGTCGATTCGATCTGTGGTGTTGTACTGATGATGGAGACCATTACCACCCACGTCTGTTTTGATGGGCAGCAGGGTTTTTACAGTCATGAATCAACGGTGATTGGTTTGCCGATGCGTTTTTCGGTGTTTCAACCACCCCAAGCCCAACATGGGCCGGTGCCGGTTCTGTTTTTCCTCGCCGGGCTGACCGCGACCGAGGAATCCTTCATGATGAAGGCTGGCGCACAACGCGTTGCGGCCGAGCTGGGGTTGATGCTGGTGACCTGTGATACCAGCCCGCGCAATACCGGAATTGAGGGTGCGAGCAAGGATTATGATTTTGGCGAGGGCGCTGGATTTTGGGAGATTGAGGGCTTGGTGCTGAAGGCAGTTGCACCAATCAGGACTCCTACGATCCCGGTGATGATTAGCTTTTGCATGAAAAAAGAGGGCGATTCTAACGGTTTTAGAATGCCCTGTTCATCGACAGAAGTTGAAATTCCT
>JANPNU010000372.1:0-2762 GCA_031427615.1 Burkholderiales bacterium | reverse complement strand
ATACCTATGCGTCGATGTTCCATCCCTTTGTTGGCAATTTTTTCGACAGTCACGCTGGTGGCGGGATCAGTCGCGTCCTTCGCGGCTGCGGCTGGCGAAACGGCCAATGCGCCGCGCGCCAAAGTGGTGAAGGCCAAATCGACGGGTGTCGCTGATTTGACCAAGGACGGCAACCCGAATTTGTTGTCGCATGCTGTCATGGTGTTTGATCAGACGACCGGTCGCCCGCTGTTTTCCAAAAACGCCGAACTGGCCGTGCCCATTGCCTCCATCACCAAGCTGATGACTTCCATTGTGGTGTTGGAGGGCAACCAAAGCCTTGACGAGCCGGTGGTGATTGATGCGGCGGATATTGATGTGGTGAAAAATTCGCGCTCGCGCCTGCCGGTCGGCACCGCCTTTCGCCGCGAGGATTTGCTGCGTCTGGCGCTGATGGCGTCAGACAATCGCGCGGCCGCCGCGCTGGGTCGCACCTATCCGGGCGGCACCGAGGCGTTTGTCGCGGCCATGAACAACAAGGCCCGGGCGCTGGGACTGAACAACACCCATTTTGCCGACGCCACCGGCCTGTCGCCGCGCAACGTGGCCAGCCCGCTGGATCTGGCGGTGATGGTGGCCGAATCATCCAAATACCGGCACATTCGTGAATTCTCCACCGCCCCCGAGCTCTACGTCACCTTGCCCAACAGCAACAAGCAACTTGGCTTTAACAACACCAACGCACTCGTCAAGAGCGAGGGCTGGAACATCGGTGTCTCAAAAACCGGCTTTATCAACGAAGCCGGCAAATGCCTGGTGATGCAGGCCATGATCGGCAACAACCCGGTCATCATCGTGCTGATGGATTCGCTGGGCAGACTGACCCGCATCGGTGATGCGAACCGCATCAAGAAGTGGATTGAGTCCGGCAAGGTTGCCACCGTGCCCGCGACAACAGTCGCCAAAAGCACCTAGATTTTTTATCGGCGTTTATCCGCGCTCATCGGCGGTTACACACCACAAAACTCTTGACGCGCATTAAGTATTTTCCAAAAGTGAAATGAGCCTGAGCGTCAAGCGCACAGGCCGGTGGTTTTGGTTTGTTTGAAGATTTGTTTAAAGATTTTGTTGCGTTGCGAAGTGAATAGTGCCGCAGCTTCATTATCCGTCATGGTCGTTGAATCCTTGTCGAGCTGTTCAAACGTCACGCCCGGCTTGAGAAATGCATCAGCGTTTGGAAGGGATTTGAGCTTCTCGTAGGGCGTCATCATATCCGCGTAGCGATAGCGCTTGACGGCTTTGCCCTTGGCATCGATATCGGTGGTCGGAAAGAAGCAGGGTCGGTGGAAATTCAGGTACGGCATCAAGTGCGCCTGACACAACCGGTTGATGGGATCGGCGAACGACTTCGGGATATGGCTGTAGCCGAAGTGTTTGCGGATCACCGAGCCATTCTTGCTCTCCACCAGCGCGTTATCGTTGCTGCGGCGGGCGCGTGATTTGGTCTGCTCGATCAACAGCTTCTCCAGCAGCCTGGCCACCCGGCCATTGATGTACTCGCTGCCATTGTCCGAGTGAAAGCCCAGGATGGTGAAGGGGAGCACTTCGATCATGGCGAGGAGTACCGGCAACAAAAAGGCCTCACTGATCGCAGCGACAGCGAAGACCGCCTGGAACTGGGTCACACAGTCGACGACATTGATGTAGTAGATTCCCTTCACGCCCTCGTGATCGCCCTGGTGAACGCTGTCGATGCGCAGAAAGCCCGCCCGGCCTTGTGGATCGGGGCGCTTGCGCACGCCGATGGCCACCGGCGCACGCGGCGCGGTGGTCTCGGTAAAATGCACCCGCGCCTTCACGTAACCCGCGCTGTTGCGCAAGTTGTAAAGGTGCGAGACCGAGATGTCGGCCAAGGCCGCGAATTCGCTTTGGCCGTGCACCTTGACGGCGCGTTCGGCGAGCTTCTTGGTGGCGGGCCCTGACAAGGTCTCGTGGGCACGGTCGATCTCGATCAGGCAGCGCAGTGCCGCAGCGCCGTAGCGTTTGGCAAAGGGGACTGCCGGTGGGCCGCGTCGATCCTTGAGGCAATGGTGGTTCCGATGCTGCGCAATCAGGCGGTTGAGCTGCGCACGGGAATAGCCGGTTACGCGCGCAATAAAGCGGTGTAGCAGGCCACGCTGGCGCCGGTCGCACCCCTGATAGGCAAACTGGCTCAAGGTGCGCCCGATCCAGGCATAGCGTTCTGATTCGGGTGGTGGGCTGAATCCAACTTCAGCCGTGCCCTGCATAAAGGCTTGAACTTGTTCAATAGTGCGCAGACGCGCGGTGTCGAGTGTCATGATCATCCCCGTAGGATGACCTGTCCGCTGACCGTTCAGGCTCATTTCTCATTGGAAACACGACAGCCCCTCCAGGCTCATGTGTCATTGGAAGAGGCTCGCGTTTGACTGCCCGCGCGTCATCGGATACATTCAGGATTCGTGAAAAAGGGCGTTTGAAATTCCCATACCAGAGGAATTTCCGATAGGCATCACCCGGCCGCCAGCGAGCATGCGGCGATCTGGAAACGGCTGCACTTTACCCGCCTTAGGGCGCTCACGGGGTCGATTGATCGAGAGGATCCCCATTGACCGATAGCGATACGCGCACTTCCCGTGTTCGTTCCCCGACCTTCTACGCGTGGATTTCGGTCGTTACCTCGATCGTCACCATCGGCCTCAAATTTTCGGCGTGGTGGATCACCGATTCGGTAGGCATGTTGTCGGATGCGATCGAATCGTTGG
>JANPNU010000371.1:0-3561 GCA_031427615.1 Burkholderiales bacterium | reverse complement strand
CTATTTCAAAACCTTTGAAACCACACCGGCGCCAACGGTACGGCCGCCTTCGCGAATCGCAAAACGCAGCCCTTCTTCCATCGCAATCGGCGCAATCAACTGCACCACAATCTTGACGTTGTCACCAGGCATCACCATCTCGGTGCCAGCCGGCAACTGCAAGGCGCCGGTGACGTCGGTGGTGCGGAAATAAAACTGGGGGCGGTAGCCGTTAAAAAACGGAGTGTGACGTCCACCTTCGTCTTTGCTCAAGACGTAGATTTCCGCTTCAAAATCAGTGTGCGGGGTGATCGAGCCGGGCTTGGCCAATACTTGGCCACGCTCAACGTCTTCACGCTTGGTGCCGCGCAACAAGATACCAACGTTGTCGCCTGCCTGACCTTGGTCCAGCAGCTTCCTAAACATCTCAACACCCGTACAAATGGTCTTTTGGGTAGCCTTCAGACCGATGATTTCGATCTCTTCGCCAACCTTGACGATGCCGCGCTCAATACGACCGGTCACAACGGTGCCGCGGCCTGAAATCGAGAATACGTCTTCAACCGGCATCAGAAACGCGCCATCCAGTGCGCGCTTTGGCAACGGGATGTAGTTGTCGAGGGCGTCGACCAGTTTCATGATGGCACCTTCGCCCATGTCGCCAGTGTCGCCTTCCATGGCTTTGAGTGCCGAGCCTTTGATGATCGGGATGTCGTCGCCCGGAAAGTCGTACTTCGACAGAAGTTCACGAACTTCCATTTCAACCAGCTCGAGCAATTCGGCGTCGTCAACCATGTCGCATTTGTTCAGGAACACTACCATAAACGGCACACCGACCTGGCGGGCCAGCAAAATGTGTTCACGTGTTTGTGGCATCGGGCCGTCGGCTGCCGAACAGACCAAAATGGCGCCGTCCATCTGCGCCGCACCGGTAATCATGTTTTTCACATAGTCGGCGTGGCCGGGGCAGTCAACGTGGGCGTAGTGACGGTTGGCCGTTTCGTATTCAACGTGGGCAGTATTAATGGTAATACCGCGCGCTTTTTCTTCCGGTGCCGCGTCAATCTGGTCGTAGGCCTTGGCTTCACCGCCAAATTTCTTCGCCATTACGGTCGTGATCGCCGCCGTCAGCGTGGTCTTGCCGTGATCGACGTGACCAATCGTGCCGACGTTAACGTGTGGCTTGGTTCGCTCAAACTTGCCTTTTGCCATTTCTTGTTCCTCGCTGAGTACTCAAGTTAACTGAAAAAATTGCTGCCGATTTTAGACACTGTTTATTCGGTTTTTTGTTAATCGTTACAAAGCCGTCTGGCGTTGCCAGCGGTTTTGACCGTTTAACCCAACGAAAAGCAGGTTTTTACTTTTCGTTGTTTATTATCTTGGTGCTCTTGATGCGGATTGAACGCACGACCTCTCCCTTACCAAGGGAGTGCTCTACCACTGAGCTACAAGAGCAATTACTGGAGCGGGAGAACGGGATCGAACCGTCGTATGCAGCTTGGAAGGCTGCCGTTCTACCATTGAACTACTCCCGCACTACATCAACTACATCAGCCTCCAGACAACCGGGGCTGCCGTTCTTCCGCGGCTCGGCAGAGCTTCGCCGGTTCGCAATGCGCCGAAGTCCTCAGGACTTCGCCGAAACCCTTTGCTTACCCATTGAACCGCTCCCGCACATCCGACAACTTATTTCTAACCTGCAAATTCTTGGTGGAGAGGGCTGGATTCGAACCAGCGTACTCGTAAGAGGGCAGATTTACAGTCTGCTGCCATTAACCACTCGGCCACCTCTCCACGGAACCAAACATTATCCAAGGTTTCAGCGCAAACGTCAACGAAGTTGCGATTTTTGAGGCTATGGTCTGCGCATTGAGCGTTGAAACGGTCCGGCAGTCATATCACTCGGTTAAGCAATTTCACCCGCCAAAATAGTCATTCCCGCAAAGGCGGGAATCCAATCTTCTGTGGGTGACGACCGAACAACTTGGATGCCCGCCTTTGCGAGAATGACGATGGTTTGGCAAATTCGGTGGTAAATCTTCTGTGGGTGACGACCGAACAACTTGGATGCCCGCCTTGGCGAGAATGGCGACGGTTTGGCAAATTCGGTGGTAAATATGCGCCGCAAACGCTTAACCGAGTGACATGACGGTCCGGCAGGATAAAATTCTGACGCCAACGCGGATGAAAAATTCCGCGGCGTTTTACCAAAATCCCTCCACCAGCACTTTTTGTATATGTCCAATCTCCTGCCCAACAACACCCCACTTCGAGTTGCCGTCGTTTCCATTGGTCGCAGCGGCACATCATTGATCGCACGGATATTGGATGAGGTGTTGGCAGTCGATTTTGGCAATGAAAGCGACCATATTCCGCGCAACCACAACAATCCAGATGGTTATTTTGAAAACGCCGAGTTTTTAGCCTTTAATGATCGTGCGCTGCAGGCTGCAGATGGCTGGGTCTTATCGCCGCCACCCTTGGATTACATGCACAAACTGGCTCCGACGACCCGCGCGCAACTGGTTACGGAAGCCGCCTCGTTATTGGAAAAATTTGCGGCCAACCACCGCACCTTTGGCTGGAAGGATCCGCGGCTATCGTTTACTTTGCCAATTTGGCATGCGGCTTGCCCAACCCTCATACCCATTATTGCGTTTCGAAAACCAATCTCGGTGTTGTCGTCGATTGCCGCCCAACTGGATCGACCCATGGCCTCAATCACTGGATTATGGCTTGCCTATTATCAAAGAGTGTTTGCTTACACCGATGGAATGCCGCGTTATGTATTGAGCTTTGACGATTTGTTGGCGACCCCTGAGCCGGTTGTGTTGGGATTGGCGCAACATTTGCGAATTGAAGTCGATGTAAATCGGGTCAAAAGGCAATTGGCGCAAATTGTAAAACCCCAGCAATCACGCCATTCTTCGGCACATATAAGCCCGGATAGCCCGACTGTGTTGGACGGGACCACAATGGCTCTGTTTGATTACTTACGAGATTCAACCAAAGGTGGTGGCCAACCGGAGGCAAAAATTTTGCAAAAACTGTTGGCGGTGGCCGATTAACCTGCATATTTCACGGGTCGCCCGCGGTTCTCTGGGGGAGCTTACTCTGAAGGACGCTAAAGCCAATTTGGATTGTCGCTTCTTCGTGATAAAAACGGGCTGCACGCTCGATAGCGGGCGCTCATTTTTGTCACAAGACAGCGCTTTTTTCCTTCCTCCCGTGCTCATTTGCCCACTACGGCCAGCTATCCCGTGGTCGGTCAGGTAAAAAATCACTCGCCCATTCACTGCCAAAAGCCCTGCATGGCGTTCCGGTTCAGCGGGCACGGCGCGCGCGCCGCGAAACCCCCGCTTCACCTCATCAAACGTGCCCCCATGAAATATGCAGATTAATTTGCCGTGCTGACAACGAAGGTTGGAGTTTGGGCGCATTTGAGATCCAACCCCACACCCGGCTACCGGCTTGGATTTAAAACCCCACATCCGGCTAACGGCTTGGATTTAATCCAGTGATTGCCATCATGATGGCAATCATGATCACCGCAATAATGGCGCCGATGGTCAGGATGGCCAG
>JANPNU010000370.1:0-1946 GCA_031427615.1 Burkholderiales bacterium | reverse complement strand
GTCATCGACAGCGACAGCGTGTTCTTGGCCATCGTGCCCGACAGGTCGTAGGTGAAGCCATTGGCAGAATCACGATGGCAAGCAGCCCCAATGTCACCGCACCGATCAGACGTCGACGGCCGCGACGCTTCAACTCCAATTCGGCTGCGGAAATTTCTGGCGTTTTTGCATTGGTCATGGCGTGTCTTTGTGTTTTGCCGGCGATTGATCGATGAATCGACAACCATCAAATCAGTAACAAAATGATCTCATTTGGCGCGCTCCAGAGTGTGCAACAACTCGGCAACCGTGTAGAACGAACCAAACCCCAAAATTCTATCATTCTCGGTCGCCCGTGCCCGCGCAGCGGTATAGGCAGCCGCAATTGAAATATGCCGCGAGCAACGACCGCCGAGCCCCTGCTGCTCCAGTCGAAAGGCAAGGTCTGCCACGTCAGCCCCGCGCGCGCTACCCAGACCGGCTATAAACCAGTGGTCGATCCGGTCTTTCATCACCGCAATGACTGCATCAATGTCCTTATCTTTGAGCATGCCAAATACCGCGTAGGTATTTTCGAAGTACCCCATCGTACCAAGCGCGTCCGTCAGCGCCCGCGCGGCGTGCGGGTTGTGGGCGACATCGAGCACCACACACGGGCGACCGGGCAATACCTGCATGCGCCCCGGCCAATCAACTTCAAGTAGACCGCGTTTAACGTGGTTTTGTGAAACGGGAAGCCGATCCGCCAGTGTGGCGAGCGCCGCCAATGCCGCTGCGGCGTTTTTTAATTGATACAAGCCGCGTAAGGCCGGCACCGGCAAAGAATGACGCGCACTTTGTCTACCCATGATCACGCCCTGCCACTGCCATTGTGCTTCGAACCGTGAATATTGAAAGTCCCGGCCAAGAATATGTAACGGTGCGCCAATGGAATGGGCGTGATCGATCACACTTTGCGGAATAGTGGTATCGGCAAAAATCGCCGGGCGGCCGGATCGAAAAATATGCGCTTTTTCCCAACCAATTTTGTCTATTGTGTCACCCAGATATTGCTGATGGTCCAGATCAACCGACACAACAATACTCACGTCGCCATCAATCAAATTGACCGCATCAAGCCGGCCGCCCATGCCCACCTCGAGGATCGCCACATCCACCCTCTGATTGGCAAAACACCAGAGTGCCGACAGCGTTGCGTATTCAAAATAGGTCAGTGGCACCGCCGGCGCCTGGCGGCAGGCGGCTTCTACGGCTTCAAATGATTGGATCAGCAATGCGTCGTTGGCTTCTTGTCCGCCAAGCCGAACACGTTCGTTATAACGCAGTAAATGTGGCGACGAATAAAATCCTGTTTGATACCCGGCGAGGCGCAAGATTGATTCGAGCATCGCACAGGTCGACCCCTTGCCATTGGTACCGCCGACCACAATATTGATCGGTGCCTGGGGCGGCACCTGGTCAATCGCCATGCGCTGCCAAACGCGTCGAACCCGGTCCAGCCCCATGACAATTTCAGCTGAGTGCTGTTGGCCAATGTGATCCAGCCAGGCGTCGAGTGATTGTTTTTTTGGAGGGGGAGTCACGGCTGAAGACAAGTCAATTTTTTGCCGCAGATAAACGCGGATGGACGCAGATTAAATCGAAAACACCAGCAATGGCGGGTTGCTTCAAGCAAAAATGCCGGATTGCGGTCGCCAATGCTGGTGTTATTCATTTGGCAACGTCTAAAAACCCACAAATTTCGTCATTCCGGCGCAGGCGGGAATCCAGTCCTTTTGTATTTTCAATAACTTGTCCACCTCTGGATCCCGGCCTCGGCCGGGATGACGGGGTTTTTAGAAGGTCCCATTTGGAAACGTCTAAAAACCTCAGCAGGCCGTCATTCCCGCGCAGGCGGGAATCTAATTTTTCAAGCGTATCAATTATATTTACGAAACTTGGATTGCCGCCTGCGCGGGAATGACGGC
>JANPNU010000369.1:0-1546 GCA_031427615.1 Burkholderiales bacterium | reverse complement strand
GCCGCGCGCACACCCGCTGGCTCAGTGCTTTAACCGCCGCATCCTGACCGACAACTTTTTCTCCGAGAATCTGCTCCATGCGGGTGAAACGGGCACGGTCGTCCTCGGTCATTCTCTGCATCTGGATTCCGGTCCATTCAGAAATGACTGACGCGATATCCTCAGCCGTGACGCGATTACGCCCACCAATCATGGCGCGAGCGGCGGCGATGTCAATCGCGTCGATCGCCTTGTCAGGTTGCTGACGGTCCTTGACATAGCGGTTGGTAAGATTCACGGCGGCTTTGAGCGATTCCGGTTCGAACTCAAGCGCAAAGCCACTCACCGCATGTTTTGCCGAGATACGTGGAGCGACGCTCTGCAAGACACGCAGCGTCGCCTCCTCAGACAACTCGCCGATCTGAACCGGGGAAAACCGCCGCTCCAGCGCTGCATCTTTCCTGACGAACTGGTTGTACTCGTCCTGCGTTGTCGCGCCGATGCAGTCAATTTCGCCGCGTGCAAGGGCGGGCTTCATGATCTGAGCGGCATCGAGTGCGCCACTTCCACCACCCGCACCTACGATGGTATGAATCTCATCGATGAACAGAATTACGTCGGGAGCTTGCGATGCTTCGCGAACAATCGCCGAGATGCGTTCCTCGAATTGACCGCGTAGCGAAGTTCCGCCCATTAATTGACCCATCTGCAGCTCGACAATTCGCTTGCCACGCAGGATAGGAGGCACCACGCCCTGCGCAACGCGCCAAGCCAGCGCTTCGACGATGGCGGTCTTGCCGACACCGGCTTCCCCGAGCAGGATCGGATTGGATTTCTGCGTGCGCGCCAGAACCGTGATCATCTGCTCGATTTCGCGCTCGCGACCAATCGCATCCGCAAGGCGTCCTTGTTCGGCGAGATTTCGCAAATCGCGTCCCCACTCATCCAGCGTCGGAGTCGGGAACGTCACCGGGATCGCCGCTACCGGTTTGATTCTTTCACCAGATACAGACGGTGGTGACCAAGGCACGACGGGTGGTGCAGGTTTAGCAGACGAGGGACTTGCGGTGACTGGATTTCGTCCGGCAAAACGGGTTGCGTCGGCTGCGGGTTCACTTGATTCGGCGGTGCCAAGGACGCTCAGCAGTTTCTGCGTGGCAACGCCTTGCGCGACGAGAAACCGGGCGAACAGGCTTTCGCCCTCGATCAGAATACCCCGCGCGAGTAGGCGGGGCGTCAGCTCACCTTCTGCTGTGGCAAGGGCCAGGATGGCCGTGAGTCGAGGTGTTGCATTGGCGGTGGCGGAATTTGAATGCCCGGTGCCCACTTCATTTTCGAATGCACGCATCAGCGTGGGTGCATCATGGCCGCGCTGCTTCAATGCCGCAGCCAGCGGATACACCGGGTCACTTAGCAAGGCAAGGGCTAGATGTTCAACGCCAACATGCGCATTCTGGAGACGTTTCGCCTCTGCCAATGACATGGCATACAACGCCGTGCATTCGGCCCTAAATCGTGTGAACATCGGCCACCTCTCTGTTTGCAATGCGGCTGTCAACTTCGCGTC
>JANPNU010000368.1:0-7448 GCA_031427615.1 Burkholderiales bacterium | reverse complement strand
TCACGCGCGGCAATTTTGGTGTACTGATCGATCCCCTCGTCACCAATGCCGCAAGCACCAATGTGGTACTCACCACCAACATCACCAACAACGGCTGTGCCGCTGTCAATAGTGTGGCGATCACCGCGCCGGCCGGATGGGGGGCGGCCACCGACCCTTATTCACTGGTCAATCTGAGTGCGGCCAGCGCCATCGAAACCTGGACGGCGGCGGGGGCCAACCCGGCCACCTTTACAGCGCCGAATATCGCCGGGCAAATGCCGCTCACTTTCACCGGTGATTTCAGCCTCACCTACGCAAATTCGCCGACGGCGACAGGCGCCAATATTTTCATTGTTCGGGTGACCGATGCCAACGGCATCTTTCAGGATATTCCATTGACCGTGACCGTGAACGCCTTCAAATCCGGCACGCTCAACAATTCGGCCAACCGGATTTGGCGTGAGGAGATTCGATGAAGCTGACCAGCCCATGCCTGAGGTGATGTTACCCGCCATGGGTCGGAACGGTGCCCCAACGAGGTTGATTGTTAACTATGGCGGATACGTTCCCAACGTGTACAATCACCACTTAAATTTGCAGTGCATTTTGGGAGCGATAAAATTTATCCATTGAATAACAATAGGGTGGACGCTTGAACAAGGCATTGATGTCCAAATTGTCAGGGCGTTCCCTTGAAAAGGGGAATACCCAGGCGCATACGTTGGAGGACAAATCACTGCGTAATGTGCTTGCATCAAATACCACCGCGCAGGGTGCGACGCTTGTGGCCTGGGGTACCGAGCTTCGTGGCAGTCAAACGCGCGATGCCTTTGCCAAACGCGTCAAGTCGTTGTTGCCGGCAGCTGAGCGATCCATAGCCGTGCTGACTCCGCGTGAGTATCAAATCCTCCAAATCGATTCGCCGAATGTTCCGCCGGAAGAAATGGTGCGTGCTGTGCGCTGGCGGGCGATGGAATTTGTCGAGGGATCCCCCAACGATTACACGCTGGACGTCATGGCCGTGACGGCTGAGGCAGGGCGCAGTGAAAACGTCATCGCCGTGGTGGCGCACAATGACATTGTCCGGGCACGAATGGTTGATTGTATTGGGCTGGGACATCCGCTGTCGGTGATTGATGTTGCCGAGACCGCGCAGCGAAACCTGTTGCACGCACAATTATTGGCCGAGCCGGACGCACCGAATGTTGCCGCCGCGTTGGTGGCCGATGCCGGGCGGGCATTGATGATCGTGACCGTCAACGGCGAGTTGTGTTTTTTTCGCCGCTTTGAATTTGATTCCGACATTCTTGCTGCTACCGTTGATCACGTCCAATCGGCATTAATTGGCACCAATGCCGGTGCCGAAGCACTGGCAAGATCACTCACCCAGTTACATCGCAGCCTCGATCTGTGGGATGACCTTTATCCGCAGACACCTCTGCTCTCATTGCGAGTCGACGCGGGTGCCAGAACCGAGGCCATTATTGATTTGCTAAAAGTCGAAACCAGACTCGATACGCGTCCGTTCGACTTGGCGCCGGTTTTTAAATTGCCGATTGGCAAAGCGACACCGCCGTGGAAAGATGCAGCCTATTTGCCGCTGCTGGGTGCGTTGTTGCGTCCCAAGGTGAAGTCATGAAAGCGACTGCCGTGGCCTTAGGCCTGCGCCAAATAAATTTGCTGAACACGGCGTTGCTTCCCACGCGTGAACTGATATCAGCCCGGCTAATTTTGATTTGGGTGGTGATTGCGATCTTGGCCATGGCGGCAGTCGGCTACTGGGCGGTGATTGAAACGAACAAACTGCGTCGTGAGGTTGCAACCCAGGCCGGCCGTCAGGCGGCGGAAAAGGCGCGAATTTTATTGCCGGCGCCCGATGGGGAAGTTTTGCCGTCCGCGCAACAGGTTGCCGCACTCGAGACCAATCTGCGCGACAAAAACGTAATGCTGGAAACGAGGCGCGCGGTGCGTGACACCTTAAAACACGGCGCAGCCAGCTTGACCGGCGGACCGAGTGCATTGCTCAAATTATTTGCCAATAGTGTGCCGCCGCAAATCTGGTTAACGGAAGTACGCGTGAGCGGCAATCGCATGGAGTTGATGGGAAAAACAATAGACCCTCTGGCGGTCAACGTGATGATCGACCGCTTGTTGGCGTCTGGTTTTATCGCGACCAAACCATTGCCGACCGTGCGCCTAGAACGGGCTGATGCGCCAAAATCGTCTGGTGCCCTATTGGTGCACACCTTTGGTGTGACGGCGATTCTGTCGTCGCCGCTTGCGGATGAGGGGGGGCGGCCATGAAAGTGCATTGGCAAAAACTGGCCGCACGCATCAATGCGTTGACCTTGCGCGAACGGTTTATGTTGTTTACCGGAATTTTGGCGGTACTTGCCATGTTGACCTATCAGCTGTTTATCTCGCCGCTGATTACGCAGCAAAAGATTTTGGTGGCACAACTGGACAAAAAAACATCGGACATGGATCTGCAACAGGCCGAGACAAATTTGGAGATGCTGCGACGCGGTTCTGATCGGGCCAAAGGGTTTGCCATTGACTTGGTTAAGGCGCAAGCTGATCTCGATGTGATTGAAAACGAAATTGCCAACTTTGCCGTGGTCCCGGTCGATGCCGCTGTAATTTCAACCATGCGCACTCAGATTCTAAAGCGCGCCGATAAAGTCACGTTGGCAAGTGTGGCGCAGGCAGTTACGGAACAGGGCACTGCTGCGACTGCCGATCCCAATCGCCGAAGCAGTATTGATATAACGTTGTCTGGCAAATACCAGGATTTGGTGGAATATCTTTCTGCGCTGGAAAAGACGTTGCCGCAGGCTCGATGGGGCGGTGTTTGGATGCGCTCGGAGCCGGCGCCCATGCAGGTGACCATTCGTATCGTGATGCCACCGGTAAAATCATGAAAACTCCCCGCCAAATTTTGATTCTACTCTGTGCGTCTATGGCCGTTTTAGGTGTCGATGCGGCGCCGACTGTGACATCATCTGTTGTGCCGCGTGATCCAACTCAGCCGCCGGTCGAGTATGCAGCACCGGCGAAAGGTGAACGCAATCCTCTCGACCTGTTCAAAGTCGAACATTTGGTAACCATTAACGGGACGCGATTCTTGGTATACAACAGCCGTCGTTATGCGGTTGGCGATACGGTTGAAGGCGCACGGATCGAGCGCATTTCGGAATCAGCAGTTTGGCTTCAATCTCCAACCGGACCAAGAAAGTTGACGCTATTCTCAGGAATCGAAAAACAGCCTGTCAGCATGCCTAATAGTCACTCGCCAACAAATTCGATCGCGCCTGCCAAAATGGAAGGCAAAAAGGGAATATCAAAATGAAATCTAACCACCATCTTGCAAAAATGACCCATTTCACTTTGCGTCCTTGTTGGGCAATCACACTGGCGATGAGTCTCATCGTCACCGGGTGTGCCAATCAGGCGAGCAAGCAGTCACTTGGTGACGCAATTCGTACGGAGATGGCACAGGTTGCCGCGCCCAAGCCGGCCGCAGCTGTGCCGCCGCAAATCAGTGACGCGCTTCAAAGCGCAGATGCTGCCACGCAGGTCGCAAGCAGTCCGGCGGAGCCGCGTTTTGATTTGATTGTAAATAATGCACTGGTTCGTGAGGTATTTTTGGCGATGGTCACCGATACCCGTTACAGCATGTTGATGCATCCGGAGGTCAGTGGTTCGTTGTCCGTGACATTGCGTGGCATCACCGTACGCGAGGCGCTCGAGGCGATTCGTGATGTTTATGGTTACGATTTTAAAATTGACGGCCGCCGGATTACTGTCTTTCCGCCGACCTTACAGACTCGAATTTTCACTGTCAATTACCTGAACGCCAAACGTGACGGAAAAAGCGAGATACGCGTCAATTCGGGAGCGACGACGGCACCGGCTAGTACGACCGCCGGCACGACCGCCGGCGCGCCTGCAGCTGCCACGCCAAATGCCGGTCAGCAGGCGTTTGAAAATAGCCGACTTTCGACGACCTCCAGCACCGATTTTTGGGGGGAGCTGGGCAATGTGTTGCGCGGCATCGTTGGCACCGGCACAGGCCGCAATGTGGTGCTCAGTCCGCAATCTGGAATCGTTGTCGTGCGCGCGATGCCGGATGAGTTGCGGCAGGTGGATGCGTTCCTGAAGGCGTCGCGCATCGCTGTAGAACGACAAGTGATGCTGGAGGCAAAAATTGTCGAAGTGCAATTGCGCGATGGATTTCAAAGCGGCATCGATTGGTCCCTGCTGCGCGGACGGGGAACGGGCGGGACGATCAGCCTGACACCAAACAGTCGTTTCCCGGTAAATCCCAATAGTCCGCCGCCCGCGTTGCTGGACACCGTTGGTTTCCCGGCATTGGGCAATGGCATATTCGGTCTGGTTTTTGGTCAACGTAACTTTGACGGGGTATTGAGTTTTCTGGAAACACAGGGCGATGTGCAGATTCTGTCGAGTCCACGCATTGCTGCGCTGAATAACCAGAAGGCCGTGCTCAAAGTTGGAACCGACGAATTCTTTGTTACTGGCATTACCGGCGGGACGATTACCGCCGGCTCCACAGCCTCGGGTGCCACCACCACGCTGCCGACCATTGCACTGTCATCGTTTTTTTCCGGAATCGCGCTGGATGTGATGCCACAAATCGATCAAGGCGACACGATCACATTGCACATTCATCCATCGGTTAGTTCCGTTTCTGAAGTCATCAAGCAAGTGGATTTGGGCGGACAGCTAGGGACGATCCGGCTACCCTTGCCGGCCAACAGCACCAATGAGACCGACACCGTGGTTCGTGTCACGGATGGCAATATTGTTGCGATCGGTGGTCTGATGCAGGTGCAAACAAAAGGCTCCCGCTCCGGTTTCCCCGGCACGACCAATATTCCGGTGTTGTCACATTTGCTGGGAAATCAGCAAACCAGCGGCTCGAAACGGGAGATTGTTGTTTTGATCAAACCGACCATCATCCGGTCGGCAGAAGACTGGCGTGAACAGTCCCGCGAAGCAAGAGACCGTGTCGAAGAATTCAGCAGCGCCCGGCGGATTATTAATGTTGATGGGGCGCGGCCGACTGCACCAACGTCACCTAAGTAACGGTTGATGTACGAACGTCACTTTGGCCTGACCGAGCGACCGTTTTCGCTGAGCCCGGACCCCTCTTTTTTTTATGCACATCAAGGCGCGCAGGCGGCGTTGAATACGTTGTTGGTGGCACTGCGGTCCGGCGAGGGATTTGTCAAAATCGTCGCTGAGGTAGGGTGCGGCAAAACGCTGCTTTGTCGGCGACTGCTCGCAGCGCTCGCCGACAATTGTGCCACGGCCTACATCCCCAACCCGGCATTGGACGCGCGCAATATGTTGCTGGCGGTCTGTGACGAATTATCGATTGAAATAGACTCTGATGAATCGTCCCACCGGATTGTTAAAGAGCTCAAGCGCTGTCTGTTGGGACACGCCCGCGCGGGTCGAAAAGTCGTGTTGATTATTGACGAAGCGCAGTGTATTCCCGATGACACAGTCGAAGCGTTGCGCTTGATGTCCAATATTGAAACTGAAAAACGCAAGCTGCTGCAGATTGTTCTTTTTGGCCAACCCGAGCTTGATAGCAAGCTTGCCCAGCCGCATCTGCGACAATTATTGCAACGGATCACATTTGCGGACTACCTTGCGCCATTACAGACACAAGAGGTCGGGACGTATGTCGACTATCGTTTAAAGGTTGCCGGTGCGACTGATCCACTAATATTCAGTAATGCGGCGATCGAAGAATTATCACGGCGCAGTGCCGGTATCCCTCGATTGATCAACGTGATCTCACACAAAGCGCTGATGTTGGCCTTTGGTAACGGCATGAAAAAAGTTGAACGCCAACATGTTGTACTTGCCGCCGACGATACCGACGCCGTGATGCCTGCGGCAACAGGATGGATTCGATCGCTGCGGAATAAAATTTTTGGCACGGATCCCAAGAGGGGGCGGCCATGAGTGTTATTAATCGTATGTTGCAGGATATCGACCGTCGGAATGCTGCGCTCAACACGGCGGCTGACGAATACCCAGAGCCGAGAATGGTGGCGCCTCGCAAAGACGGGCGCAGTGTGCCGGGGTATTTATGGCTGGCTGGTGTGGTTGTTGGCTTGTTGGCAATCGGCTTGATTGTTTGGCGACAATGGCACGATCAACCAAGTCCGCATCCTGCCCTCTCACAGCCGACCATGCCGATGGTCGCGCCTGCTGTTACTGCGCTGCCGGCCCCGACGGGAACATTGATCGAGCCGCCAGTCGGTTTGCCAGCATTGGCAGAAAATCTGGCGATCGTTTCCTCAACGCCATTAGCGGAACCGGTTCGTGCGGTGCCGTTGATAGCCAGTGACGCGCTCAAGTTATCGATGAAACTATTTGCGTTGGTGGCTGATGCGCCCCCAAACAATGCGTCGCCAAAATCTATAGTAACAACGGCCCCAACGAAACTCGTTTCGCAACCTTCAGCGGTGCCGGAGTTGCCTGGGAAAACCACCATTTCGAATCTGCCCGTTCGCCAGGTCGCCGCCGATGAAACCATTGCCGCTGCGCGCATGATGTGGAACGATGGCGAGCATTCGGCGGCAATGACCACTTTGCGTGAGGCGTTGGCGGCGGCGGAGAATACGCGTAGCCAACGCGCCATCGGTCTACTCGGTCGCGAAATAGCCAGACTAGAGGTCGTCGATAACCGCCCGCAAGTTGCGATCGATTTATTAAAACGGCTTGAAAACATCATAGGTAGCGACGCAGATGCGTGGGCGCTGCGTGGCAATGCGGAACAACGCTTGGCGTTACACCAAGACGCGGTTGCATCCTACTTGGCGGCGCTTAAGATTCGACCCAATGAGGGAAAGTGGATGCTTGGCGCAGCCATCTCGTTGGCGGTAAGCGGGAAACTGGATGAAGCGCAAGTCTGGGTGGATCGCGCAAAAGAGCGTGATGCCATCACGCCGACCATTGGCGCGTATTTGAAACAACTGGGTATTAAGGTTGTGCGGTAGCAGCCATTACTGGCTGATGTTTGGAGTGTTGCCCAAAGAGTCGCGCACGATGTGAGCAAAAGCGGATGGACTCGGTCACGCTCGTTGCACTCGTGCGTCGAATGGAGCGGAGGCCATCCGGTTCATGCGGCGTTGGGCAAAGCAGTTTGCACAACGAGATCCCGCACTTATCCCATTCTTCGCCCTGCATAGCGAGTCTTTCGAGTCCCTTGCGGGAAGTCCGCAGGGACTTCCCTCCCGTTCGCCAAAACAAAACGGCCAGCTTTCGCTGACCGTTGTTTGTTTTGGTGCCCAAACAATCGCGCACTGCGTGCGCCGTGGTGGGTGGACTCGCCCACGTTCCGCGGGCCCGACTCGCCCTGCATGGCGAGTCTTTCGAGTCCCTTGCGGGAAGTCCGCAGGGACTTCCCTCCCGTTCGCCAAAAC
>JANPNU010000367.1:0-1920 GCA_031427615.1 Burkholderiales bacterium | reverse complement strand
TTTTTTTGTTGCGTCTATTGGCGCATGTTTCGTTGATGCTGAGCGGCTTACACGTTGAGATTTCGTCTTGCCGCAATCTCTTTAGGCAGCGCAAAACCATGATTAGCCAGTTTCTCAATGTTGTGGACCATGGCGTATAGCTTCCATTGCCCATCCACCTTCTTTTGTCCGCGCAGCGTGAACCGGTCCAGCCGTTTGTTGTGCCGGATATTTCCAAATACCGGCTCCACCGTCGCAAAACGTTGGCCATACAAGCGTTTGCCCTCGTCACTGTCGATGCGCTCTTTCATGCGCTGGGTGTGCGTTAACGGCGAGACTTGGTGCTTGGTAAAGAATGCCACTTGTCGTGTCTTGGTTTTGTCCGGGTGACGCAAACATTTCGCGCGTTTGGCGCAGGGCACACAGGCGGCAAGGCTGCCTTGAAATTTGTGATGGGTGCGGCCATTGACTGTGCAGTGGCTGCCGTTGGAATAGAGCGACTGCCCAGCGGGGCAGATGCAGCTATTGGCTTTGGCATCATAGGTAAAGTCACTCGGGCGAAACCGGCGTTCTGCGCCGTGTGCCGTGCCGCGTTTATCATGCAGCGGATCGGCTTTGACCTTGTGTTTGGCCTGATCGGCAAAGCGTTCATCGCGCCCGCGCATACCGTTGTCGGCAATCAGCGCATTGATGTTCATTGCCGCCAGTGCGGCCAGATTGGCTTCCGAGTGATAGCCCGCATCAGCAGTGATGAGTGTCGGCGTGTTGGTGTGTATGTTGGTGTCGTGACCGTTACCGCCTGTGTCTTTTGCCAACAGCGGTTCAATAACACCCACCACCGGCATCAGCAGCGATTGCTCTGAGCCGGTGCCGTGCGCCTGGGCGTCAACAATGATTTGATGTTTGGCATCTACCACCGCCACCCCGCAGTAACCTTGCATGACGCCTTTGGCGGTCGCCATCTTGGCGGACTCGTTGTCGGTCAGATTGGACTTGCGAATGGTGCCCTTCGTCCCACTGCGCTCATTTGGATTTGATTCAAGCCAATCACGAATTTGTTTGGCGTCACGCGTGAGCCGCGCAATGCGCGTGGCGGCCTTGATGTCCATCGTCGGTTCGGTGTCATTGGTGTCTTCAGCGCGGTGACGGGCGAGCATGACCTTGGCGGTGGCCTCCAGTTTGGCGGCGCGCTCGATAAATTCCGCGCGGGTCCCGCTCTTGGCTTTGGACGCATTCGACGGTAACTTCACCCCGTCGATGGCAAACATCTCGCGTCCAATTAAGCCTTGCTGGTCGCACAAATAAAGGATGCGTGCAAACAGCGGGGCGATGTCATCGCCCAGGGTGGAGACAAAGTCAGCAATGGTGGTGAAGTGCGGGGCGGTGTCACCGCACAGCGCAATGAAGGTCATTTGTTCTTGGCAAGCACGCGCAATCTGCCGCGATGAGATCATGCCGCGCGAGTAGGCGAACAACACAACTTTGAGTAGCAAGCCAGGCGGATAGGCGGGTGCGCCGTTGCTGTCGTTGCGGTAGCGGATATCAAAGCCGGACAAGTCCAGTTCATGATCGACGAGCCAGTCGAGTGCCTGCTCAAACGTACCAGCAACGAGTTGTTGTCGCAAATCCAGCGCGAGAAAACGTGGGCTGGTGTCGATTGTTTTATAGCGTGCCATGGGTTGTCGCTCACGATTTATTTACACGCGAATTCGACATCCACGACGCCAAGTAGTTCGCGTATGATTGGGTTTTTCTACAGCCTCGTTATGTTTCTAGAAACACCGATCGGAGCCCCAGGTAGTGAACGAACGGATCGAAATCACTGTCGCTGAACAACAAAGTGTGGCCACTTTCAATACAGCGGGTAGCAATCACCGTATCAATAGTCTTGCGCATGGTGATCCCTCGCGCTCTCAAAGTTCGGAAGTTCTTGGCCGCTTG
>JANPNU010000366.1:0-4306 GCA_031427615.1 Burkholderiales bacterium | reverse complement strand
CAGTTGACCACAGGTGAATGCGGAACGACCAGCTTATTTGGCGGACCGGAGAAACCTCGTGATCTGACCATTTCACCAAATCCGGTGATCGATGAACTGCGTATTGATGACCTTGGCCATATTTCAAGGCTGGAAATTCATACCTATGTTGAAAATAATCTCGTTAAACCGGACAAGGTCGCCGTATGTGGGGTGCCGGTTGATATGAGTTATGTTGATATGCCGAGTTTTGTATTTGCCGCGAAGGAAGATCATATTGTTCCGTGGCGTTCGGCGTATGCCAGCGCCGCGTGTTTGAGTGGTGACGTGGAATTTGCGCTGGGTGCCTCAGGCCATATCGCCGGCGTGGTCAATCCCGCATCAAAAAATAAACGTAATTATTGGACGGGTGGTGATGTCGACGGCACAGCCGACGATTGGATGAAGACGGCAAAAGAAATTCCCGGCAGTTGGTGGAGCCGATGGTCTGAATGGTTGGCGGATTTTAGTGGTCGCAAAATTGCCGCTCGAAACACGCCGGGCAATGCCAATTTTCCAGCCATCGAACCCGCACCCGGTCGGTACGTACTGGAAAAATCCTAGTTCGATTGCTGCACTGCGGTGCCGTTTAAATGACAAAACCCGTAAACTGAGCGTTCAAATTTCAATCTGAACAGGAGATCGGTTATGGCCGCAACACAGCGAATCGCATTGGTTACCGGCGGGATGGGCGGTCTTGGTGAAGCCATTTGCATGAAACTCGCGCGAATGGGAATCAAAGTTGTTGTCACCTATTCGCCATCCAATACCAAATCAGCTGATTGGATCAAGGACATGGCCAGCCGTGATTATCATATGCATGCGTACGCGGCAGACGTTGCCGATTACGACTCTTGTGCAAGTGCGATCGATTCGATTCAGAGGGAAGTCGGGCCCATTGATATTCTGATCAATAACGCCGGCATCACCCGCGACATGACCTTCAAAAAAATGACCAAGATAGATTGGGATGCCGTCATCGACACCAATCTTGACAGTGTATTTAATATGAGCAAGCCGATTGTTGATGGGATGGTGACGCGCGGCTGGGGACGGGTGATTAATGTGTCATCCGTAAACGGGCAAAAGGGCGCGTTTGGCCAAACCAATTATTCCGCCGCCAAAGCCGGCATGCATGGATTTACCAAAGCGCTGGCGCTCGAAGTGGCCAAGAAAGGCGTGACCGTGAATACCATTTCCCCCGGTTACATCGGCACAAAGATGGTCACCGCGATTGCGGAAGATATTCTGAATTCAAAAATCATTCCGCAAATTCCGATTGGCCGGTTGGGCAAACCTGAGGAAGTCGCTGGCCTGTGCGCTTATCTTGCGTCCGATGAGGCGGCATTTATCACCGGCGCAAATATCGCCATTAACGGTGGCCAGCACATGCAGTAACGCATTGCAAAAACGCGGCGCGCAACAATGCGCACCGTGGTTGGTGTTAATTACTGGTACAGGTGCACGCCGCCGTTGACGGATAGATTGGTACCGGTGATGTAGCTCGACGATTCACTCGCCAAAAACGCGACCGCGTTGGCAATATCATCGGGAACCCCCATGCGTTGCGTGGGAATCGAATTGATCACTTCTTGGCGCGCCGATTCGGGCATCGCTTGGGTCATGGGGGTATCAATAAAACCCGGTGACACGGTGTTAACGGTGATGCCTTTTTTGGCCACTTCGAGCGCCAATGCTTTGGTAAACCCAAGGATTCCCGCTTTGGCCGCGGCGTAATTGGTTTGCCCAAACGCACCCTTAACGCCGTTCACGCGGGAAATATAGATGATGCGGCCCCATTTGCGCAATACCATGCCTTCAATGACCTGCTTGGTAACGTTAAATGCGCTATCCAAATTGGTCGACATCACCGCCCGCCATTGGTCGAGCGTCATTTTGCGAAAGCTCGCATCGCGGGTAATGCCCGCGCAATTCACCAGAATATCGACAGGGCCATATTTTGATTGAATGGTATTAACCATCGCGGCTGCCGCATCAAAATCACTGACGTCGGCTTGGACCGAGGCACAGCAATCGTCACCAAATCCGTCGGCCAACATTTCGTCATGCCAACTTTTTTCGGATTCCGGCACCAAAAAATTGGCGATAACAAAACAACCGTTTGTGGCGAGCTGCTTCGAAATGCCGGTGCCGATGCCACCCACGCCACCAGTAACGAGTGCGATTTTTTTCATGTGATTTTCTAGATTGGTTGCTGAAGTTGGCGGTATTTTAACGGCCACAATGAAAAAGCCCCAAGAGAATAAACTCTTGGGGCAAAGTCCTTAACAAGTTGTTAAGGAGGAGGAGACGATTACTTGCGCTTTGAAGCAGGCTTGGTTGCCTTCTCTGCTTTGTCGGTTGCCGCTTTGAATGCGGTGTCGGCAAAGGCGGTCGCTTGTTTGGCCGCTTTTGAAATGCTGTCGGTTGCGGCGGTGGATGCGGCCAAGCCATTTTTGATGGCAGCGATAAACACATCCGAGCCGACCGGTGCTGATTGTGCAACTTTGTCCAGATTGTCAACAACTGACTTTTGGAATTGGCTAACACGCTCTTCAACCAAGGCGCTGTACTGAGCCTGGGCGTTTGCGGCGGCGTCATAAAAATTCTTGCTGTAACCCATCGCGAATTCCATGCCGATTTCAGCGGCGCTGTTGCGCAAAGTGTTCAGATCTTGTGCGTCTTTAACAGTCGAAACAGCTTTTGCGTTTCTGGCGGTAACGTCAAATCCGGTCTTAATGGCTTGCATGTTCAGCGCGATCAAATGTTCGGTGCTGGTCAGGCCGACTTGCGCAAATTTCATCGCTGCATCAACGGTTGACTTTGAGAAGTCACCGAATTGTTCGGTCGTGGTGTTGGTAAATGTGTTCATGTAGAACCTCCAAATCAGGTAAATATATTAATCGGGCAGCTTACCTTCGATTCGTCGATATGCTGCACTGCACAATTACGATAATAGACCCATCGTTGCGGCATGTCAAGAAAAAATTGTGCGGTGCACCAAAAGGTGACTCGCCATGCAAGCGGTGGTTGAAAACAACGAAAAATGCTAATATATTCAACGTGATATTGGTTGGAGCGGCGCTCAAAACCGGCAGTCAGTTTGTGCCCCGCCGCAAAGTCAGGTCATCGCGTTATCGATAATATTGCCACACATTTTGTGTACTGCAACACGGGAAAATTGCCACCGGAGTGGTAAATAAATTTCTGGTATGCAGAGTTCTGCCACTGAGGAGCCAACATGGCACGCGTCATTAAAAAATACCCCAATCGCCGTTTGTATGACACCGAAACCAGCGCCTATATCACCCTGGCCGAGATCAAACAGTTTGTATTGAGCCAAGAGACGTTTGTGGTGCAGGACGCCAGGACCGGCGAGGATTTATCGCGCAGCATTTTGTTGCAGGTTATCCTCGAGGAAGAATCAGGTGGGGTGCCAATGTTCACCGCCGATATGCTCGCCAACATCATTCGTTATTACGGACACTCCATGCAGGGCCTGATGGGTAGTTATCTGGAGCGCTCGATTGGTGCGTTTCATGAAGCACAAAAGAAATTTCAAGAACAATCGTCAACCCTGTACGGTGCGGCACCAAACTTCAAGCCAGACGCGTGGGCGCAAATGGTGCCAGGCTCGACAGGGTTAGGCGCGACAGGTGGCGTTAATCCGATGGGTGACTTCATCGAAAAAAGTACCTCACGCGTGATTGGTATGCAGGAAGAATTACGCAAACAAGCCATGCAAATGTTTTCCGCGTTTCCTTATGCTGCAAAGGGTGGTGCCGCACAATCCGCAGCGAATGACGCCAAAAACGATACGCCTGACCCGGCGAAGTCCGGCAAGCCCGCGCCCAAGCGCAAAAAGAAGGCGTCATAAGCGCGTTTTAATCGCCCCGTTCACCGTTAATACGTTCCGCCATTCCAATTTCATTGTTGCCCATGTCAATTCTTCGCCCGATCAAAATTTCAAAAGTTGCCAAAGAAAAAATCCGCCCACCACGTGTGGGTTTTGTTTCGTTGGGATGTCCAAAAGCACTGGTTGACTCCGAGCAGATCATCACACAATTGCGCGCCGAGGGTTATGACATCGCGCCGGACTACAGCAGCGCGGATCTGGTGGTAGTTAATACCTGTGGCTTTATTGATTCGGCGGTGCAAGAGTCGCTTGACGCCATTGGCGAGGCGCTAGCCGAAAACGGCAAGGTGATTGTCACCGGATGCCTGGGTGCCAAAGCCGGCAACGGCACCGATAACTTGGTCAAACAAATTCATCCGAAGGTATTGGCCG
>JANPNU010000365.1:0-14197 GCA_031427615.1 Burkholderiales bacterium | reverse complement strand
TGCTTGCGTTGCGCTCAACGTATTCCACCATTTCAACAGCAAAGAAAAAACACAGCTATGCACTAAACTTGACAGGTCAATACATATCAGAAGTTCCCAAGTCGCTATTTCTTTGTTTTCTCGCAGGTCGCGGCAATTCGTTTGCCTTCGCTCATCATTTTCATGCTGCCGCGGGGACTGTTCATGTTCATCGTCATCTTGTACGCGTCTTTGCCGTTGTGAACGACACTGCCATCGCCATGGGTACCGTCGGTACAACGCATCTTCCATGACACTTGATTGCCGTCCACTTTGGAATCAACCACGTCACACTTGCGTTCGCCACGGTCCATCGGCGCACGCTGCTCATTCCACTTGCGTTCACCGGGCTTGATGCAATGGGTGACGGACATATTGCCCATCTTGGCAGCCATCTCGGCTGGCATACCCGGCATGTCGACTTTATTTTTGATTTCCCACAAGCCAGCGGGAATATCCTGATTGGATGCCGACGCAACCGACGCAAACACCAACACTCCGATCATCATCATTTGGCTATTAAGCGTTGATAGTTTCATGGTAATTCTCCATTGCGCGAGGCCGTTGGGTAAAATGGCATGCTACTCTTGGGTATATCCAACAGCAACCCCCTATTTACGATTGATCGGTGGTCCAGGCTCTTGGTGTGGATTCGGTCAAAATACTTAAACCATTTTCTTTTCGGCACCATCGGTGCCAGATAATTCTTTCAGGGAGTCGTGCATGGAAATCATGTCAGCCGCATTTCTGCAGGCACTCATTGCCATTGTTTTGATCGATCTTGTACTCGCTGGAGACAACGCCATTGTCATTGGTCTGGCCGCGCGCAAATTACCGCCTGATTTGCAAAAAAAGGCCGTGTTCTGGGGTGCCATCGGTGCCGTTGCCGTGCGTTCAATCTTGACTATCTTTGTGGTCTGGTTATTAAAAATTCCCGGATTTTTGCTGGCTGGTGGCCTCGCGCTGATTTGGATTGCGTACCAATTGGTGGCTGATGACGGCGGCGGCGAACACAATATTGCCAGCGGCACGACATTTCGACAGGCGATTCAAACCATTATCGTGGCTGACACCATCATGGGTGTGGACAATGTGCTGGCAGTTGCCGGCGCGGCGCAGGGCAGTTTTCTATTGGTCATTATCGGCTTGCTGATCAGCATTCCAATCGTCATGTGGGGCTCAACACTTATTTTGAAATGGGTTGAACGATTCCCTTCCATCATTGTGATCGGCGCGGCCGTGTTGGGCTGGACCGCGGCAAAAATGGTCATTGCGGAACCCATGATTGGCAGTTTTTTCAAAGAAAACAACGGCTGGCGTATGGCGATGTACGCGTTTTGTATCGGCATTATTTTGAGTGTGCCGGCATTGCAACGGCTACGTGGCAAGATTCCCGCCATTCCGGTGTGTGTTGTGTTCACCATCGTCTGGCTAGGTGTGTTTTATTACCTCGACAGCTACACGACCGAAAAATATTTTCCGATCGGGCCTGCGCCGACCGCGCGGATTTTGGTGGACATCGCGCTGTGGATCGGCTGGGCACCGTTTGTGGCGATGTTATACAAAACACTGGCCACGCCGGCTGCGGGAAAACCCGCCTGACCGGCTAATCGTGATGGTGAATTGGCCGGGCACGAAATCCGCCCGCCTCGAGTTTGCCGACAATCTCATCAATGTGCGCGGCGTTGCGGGTCTTTAATACAAACTCAACTTCGGCACTTTGCACCGGCAAATTGGTAAACGCGCGCTGATGATGCACCTCTTCAATATTTGCGTTTGATTCGGCAATCAAGTTGGTGATTTTGGCGAGCGCACCCGGCAAATCGCGTAGCTCCACCTTGATCCGCGCCAGCCGTCCGGAGCGCACCATGCCGCGTTGAATAATTTCAGCCAGCATCAACGGATCAATATTGCCGCCACTCAAAACAATTCCAACCCGGCGTCCGGCAAATATTTGACGATGGCGCATTAACGCGGCCAGTGAGGCCGCCCCCGCACCTTCGACCACCGTCTTTTCGATTTCGAGCAGCAACACCATCGCCTGTTCGATATCACCCTCATCGACCAATACAATTTCCCGCACCAGTTTTTCGATGACAGCGCGCGTCAACACGCCGGGTGCTTTAACGGCAATCCCCTCGGCAATGGTTGACGGACCAAAGGTGGCGGTCGTATTGTTGACGGCGGCATACATGGATGGGAAGCGGGATGTTTGCACGCCGATAATTTCGATTTCCGGGCGTAACGCTCGCGCCGCCACGGCCATGCCTGAAATCAAGCCGCCGCCGCCAATGGCGATGGCGAGCATGTCCAGATCCGGTTGCTGGGTCAGCATTTCCAGCGCGGTTGTGCCCTGCCCTGCCATGACTTTTTCATCGTCATAAGGATGCACAAATACCAGGCCGCGCTGCTCTGCCAGCGTATAAGCGTGCGCTTTGGCGGCATCAAAATCATCGCCAAACAACACCACCTCGGCACCGTGGCGGCGCGTCATGTCAATTTTGATATTCGGCGTGAAGGTCGGCATGACAATCACACTTGGAATTTTCAAACGGGTCGCATGATGAGCGACGCCCTGTGCATGGTTGCCGGCACTTGCCGCGATCACGCCGCATTTTTGCTGCGCGTCCGTTAACGATGCGAGTTTATTTAATGCGCCGCGCTCTTTAAAGCTCGCCGTAAATTGATGATTTTCAAACTTAAGATAAACCTCTGCGCCGACAATTTCCGAGAGGGTGCGCGAATGCGTGCAGGGTGAATTCACCACATGGCCGGCCAATACCCCGGCAGCGTCGCGAATGTTTTCGAGCGTAATCACTTTGGCCTGTGACCATCAACGTGCAAAAACTTGTAGTCCACTTCCGGCACCTTGCCCGACACCAAATCCGCCAGCGCACGACCGGAGCCGGGGCCCTCCGTCCAACCAAGGGTGCCGTGGCCGGTATTAAGAAACAGGTTGTTATAATGCGCACGGCCAATAATCGGCCGGTTCGACGGCGTCGAAGGGCGCAATCCCGCCCAATACTGGGGGTGATCATAATCCGCCGCGTGCGGAAACAAATCACGTGCCCGTTTGATCAGCGCCTCACAACGCACGATGTTGATATCGGTGCTGTAACCCGCCATCTCGGCGGTGCCGGCAATACGCAGGCGATCACCAATACGCGTAAAAACGATCTTCATGGACTCGTCCGTCAGACTCACTTGCGGGGCGCCCTCGAATCCCGCCGTGTCCAGCGTTGCGGAATAACCCTTGGCCGGATAAACCGGAATGGTAATCCCGATGGTGCGCAGCACCGGCGTGCTGAATGCACCCAAACACACCACATACGCATCGGCCGACATGGCATCGTAAGTAACAGACTCTTTGCGTTTCACCACCACACTCGAAATACAATTGCCGTCGGTGCGAATGGCTTCAATCGCGGTGTCATATTTAAATTTGACGCCGGCTGATTCACACAGCTTGGCGAGATTTTGGGTGTATTTAAATGCGTCACCCGATTCGTCACTCTCGGCGTAACTCGCACCCTTGAGCCGCGATCCCAAACTGCGCAGGGCAGGCTCGATCACCATTGCCTCGTCGCGTGAAACCACGTTTCGCTGAATACCGAACTTCGACAACATGGCACACGCCTCGGCGGCACCGGCGTAGTCGGACTCCTCAGTATAAAACTGCAATATCCCACGGGTGGCATGGTCATATTCAATGCCGGTTTCGGCGCGTAATGCCTGCAATGATTCGCGGCTGTACAGCCCGAGATTCACCATTTGCTGAATATTGAAGCGATAACGCGACGGCAGGCACTCGACCAAAAATTCCAGCCCCCACGATAATTGATGCCAGTCAAATTGCGGACGGAATAACAAGGGGGCGTCTTCTTTAAACAGCCACTTCAGGACTTTGAGCGGTGCCGAGGGGGCGGCCCACGGCTCGGATTGGGAGACCGACACCTGTGCCCCGTTGGCGAAACTGGTTTCCATGCCGGCACCACTTTGCCGGTCAATCACCACCACTTCATGGCCCAACTTGGCGAGATACCACGCCGACGAGGTGCCGATCACGCCTGCACCGAGAACAATCACTTTCACCTGCGCCTCCAAAGGGTCACCGACCAGTCATTCAAGTGCACCAACACCTGCGCAGTCAAGTGGAATACGATACTATAATCAAAAATACCCAGTGTCGGCTCCGACCAATTCTGGTTTGCCCTGAAAATTTGCCAATTCGAGCCAGATCCAACCACAATCAACACCAACCATAATCGGCCATGCGCTCTGCCCTCAATACGTTTGTACAAGCCGCATCGACGTTTGATCCGTCCGACAGCCTGTTGCCGCTTACGGCGGACGGGGTGCTTGCCGGCTGGATGAAAAAATCATTTGCCGAGCGCCTTAACGAATGGCCGGAATATTTCGTGATTCGCCCGCGCGGTGTCGGCATGATTGGTGATTTTGCCTCCGCCGAACATCGCAGCGTCGCTGTCGGCGAAGTGATCGAGTCGCTGGCCATGCAGGATGTGGTTCGCGGCTGGCGTGGTGAACTGGTGACGGTGGCCGAATCATTTTATGCTCCACCCGTTTTTCATATTGAACGCGCCGCCGCATCTTATTTTGGCGTGACGGTATACGCCTCGCACTTAAACGGACTCACCGCACGCAATGGCCAACCCTATATGTGGCTGGCACAACGCGCCGAATCAAAATATGTTGATCCGGGAAAACTCGACAACATTGTTGCGGGTCGTATCGCACGCGGCTATTCACCGATGCAAACGCTGGCCAAGGATAGTCTCGAAGAAGCGGGCATCGACGCAGCCTTGGCAGGCACCTCACGCGCCTCCGGCGCGGTGCGATGTAAACGCATTACCGAAGAAGGCTTTCATAAAGAAATCATTTTTGTCCACGACCTCATTTTGCCGGACACGTTTGAGCCGCAAAATCAGAATGGTGAAGTCACCACCTTTACCTGTGTGCCGATTGCCGATCTGCTGACCCTGCTTGAAAATCCATCACAATTTACCGCCGAGGCGGCCTTGGTAATTGTTGATTGCCTGCTCAGACGGGGCTATCTGCATTCCGACCGGCCGGATTATCTCGATCTGATTCACGCCATGAGGCCATAACCGTTGGATCCCGTTGTCCTGTTTTTTTTGCTGGGAGTCATCGCACGGCTCGCCAAAAGTGATTTGCGATTGCCCGAGGCGCTCTACGAAACCCTGTCGATTTACCTGCTACTGGCCATCGGCCTGAAGGGGGGTATCGAGCTGGCCAAACATCCGATTGCAATCATCGCGCCACAGGCTGTGGCAGTGATCGCAATGGGACTGGTGCTGCCGTTACTGGCGTACCCGGTGCTGCGTTTTATCGGCCGGCTGAATAATTTTGACTCGGCGTCAATCGCGGCGCATTACGGCTCGGTCAGCGTGGTGACCTTTGCCGTGGGGCTGGCCTTTGTTACCAAACAGGGCATTGCCTACGAAGAGTACATGCCGTTATTTGTTGCGCTGCTGGAAGTGCCGGGCATCTTTGTCGGTATATTGCTGGCGCGTCTACACACCCTGAAGTCGGTGCAATGGCGGCCGCTGATGCACGAAATATTTTTCAGCAAGGCGGTCGTGCTACTGGTCGGTGGCCTGCTGATCGGCTGGCTTGCCGGCCCGCAAGGACTGGATCCGATGCGCGGATTTTTCTTTGATCTGTTTAAAGGTGTGCTCGCCTTGTTCCTGTTGGAAATGGGTTTGGTTGCGGCCAGCCGGGTCAAAGATTTGAAACAAGCCGGCTGGTTTTTAATTGGCTTCGGCATTGTCATCCCGATCACCTTTGCAATGATCGGCGCAACACTGGGCATGCTGATTGGTTTATCACTCGGCGGCACCACGCTACTGGCGATCCTGGCCGCCAGCGCGTCCTATATCGCCGCACCAGCGGCAATGCGGATCGCCGTGCCAGAGGCCAATCCAGCACTCAGCATTGGCGCCGCACTGGCCATCACCTTTCCGTTCAATCTGACACTGGGCATCCCGCTGTATTTCAAAATGGCACAATTCATTCACCGGTAACTGCAAATGAAACCATTTCCAAAAAAACTGCTGGTGATCATCGGCGAAGCCGCACTGGAGAAATTTTTGGTGCGTGACATCAAGCGATTTGGGGCAAACGGCTACACCATCGCTGAGGTACGCGGGGGCGGCTTGAACGAGACGCGCGATGCCGAATGGGAGGGCAATCGCTCCATTCGCATGGAAATCATTTGTGAGCCAACGGCTGCCGAAAAAATAGTCGAGCACGTCTTCGCAAGTTATGCCAAGAATTTTTCGCTGTCGCTATTCGTTTCCGATGTGAGCGTTGTCCGCAACGAAAAATTCTAGCCGGTCACCCGTTGAGCCATCACGCCCTTCTGCTGGTAGTATGTGCGGCGTTCCTGCACGCGTCCTGGAATTTCCTGCTTAAAAAATGCGGTGGCGGGCTTGGCGTCCTGACCCTTTCTGCCGTTGTTGCGAGTGTTGCCCTCACGCCATTTGCGCTGTTTCTGATCTGGCGCGGCTTTGCCTCGCCGTGGGGGGTGTGGACCATGGCCGGTGTGGTGATCGGCTCAGGGTTTATCCATTTGTTTTATTTTCTGCTGCTCGATCGCGCCTATCGTTCCGGCGGCGATTTGTCGGTGGTCTATCCACTGGCGCGGGCAACCGGACCGTTGCTGACCATCGTTGCCGCCACACTTTTTTTTGGTGAACACATGACCTCGCTCGCCGTCGCCGGTGCCGTGTTGATCGGCATTTCGGCACTGGTGCTGACGGGCGATCCGCGCAAGGTATTTGCCAAAGACGCCGGCAACGCCATCGGCTTTGCCATTTTGTGCGGCTGCATGATTGCCGTCTACACACTGTGGGACAAACAGGCGGTGGCACTATTTTTGATCCCGCCGATTGTGTTTGACTGGGGCGCAAATGTTGCGCGTGTGACGATGTTGGTGCCGTACACACGGATGCGCGAACGTGGCGCGATTCTGCGTGCCTGGCGCGATCACCGAACGTCGGTGATCGCCATTGGCCTGATGAGCCCGCTTTCGTACATTTTGGTGTTGACCGCAATGGTGACCACGCCGGTGAGCTACGTCGCCCCGGCGCGTGAACTATCGATCCTGTTTGCCGCCCTGCTGGGCGCGCATATACTCAAAGAAGGTGACGTGACCCGCCGCACCATCGCCGCGATAGGCATGGTGCTGGGTGTTAGTGCGCTGGCGCTTGGGTAGAATGTAAAGTCCTTGACCAGCGAGGCGCTTGCGGCACAAATGGCTGAAGATTGTCGTGGATGTTTGGATTTTGCCAAATTATTTCGAGCCAGGCACCCTTCAAGTTCGATTTGGAACCGTGCAAAAAGGGGTTTGAAATGCCAATAGCCATGACAACCTCCTAATCGACCATCGGTTGATTGGGATTCTCGCGCAAACTCATGTGATCCATACGCCATTGTCGTAATAACAGCGATTGTAGGACGGTCATGGCTGCGTCAGAAATGACATAACAGCCAACCAGCTCAATTGCACACCAACGTCCTTGCTCATCGCAGTAGTTGCTTTTGAAACACTCAATGATTTTCTGCTTGGCTTTCTCAGCAGTGCAGGCGGCAACATTTGCGTCTGGCTCAGTTACATGAAGCAGGTATATTTCCAGTTCGTATACATCCGCATCTGCTTCGAGGTCAGTGTCTGCTTGTTCCCCAAGATCAAAATAGACTCCTCGTAGGCAAGCACCTGTTGGTTTTAATATTTTTGCCAGCTTGTCATGAGTTTTGTTTTTCTTTAATCGATTCTCAAATTCATTCGGAAATGCAGCCCTGTCATATCTTGCAGCGAGCCACTTTTGCAGGATTCGTTTGTTGCTCAAATCTAGCGCTAAGTCAGTTATTGGCTGACAACCACTGAGCCGTGCTTTGGCGACGAAGCTGCGGTTTTTCGCTTCCATCTCAACAAATTTGTGCGGTGTGAACCATACTTGAGCTGAAGTTTTCGGACATTCTTTGCATTCGCAAAATCCCCATCGATAACATTCACGTAGCGACCCACAATTACCTCGATGTTAGGTTCAAGCTCAGTCTTTGCTGCGATATCACAGTCATGTGAAATCAGCACTACGGCGCAGTGCACGGCATCTGCGCCGCTTGTCAAGTCGAGCTCAACAGCCTTTTCGTGTGTTAGTAATTGGCCTTGGCGCCAAGGCTCATTTCTCCATTCCGCCATCTACGCCGTTACCCATGTTCGCTATACGATGGTGAGCCAAAATCAGCAGGGTCAGTTTGAGTTAGACGCCCCTTTAATCGGTCAGATAAAGTTTGCTGCTGCTCGCGCTCTCGCAGTACAAGTTTCGCCAATTCGCTCACGGCTTCCATTCCTGCAACACCTGACCGCCAAGCATCCAAAAGTGACCGGCCGTTACTAATTGGTCTCTTGAGCATATGCCCTGAAATAGCAATTCCTGATTCAGCTAAAGCATTCGTGCCGCGCATGAGGTCTCTTAGTTTTTCTTGGTAGAGCTGTGCGGCAGTTGCACCGTTTTGCCAATCGTATATTGTTTGACGAGATACGCCGAAAATATCTGCTAACGTAGTTACGCTTACTGGCAGTGCCGACCGAAGCAGATTTAGTTGTTGAGCAAAGGACTCAACATTTAATGCACGCGCGATTGGCTTTAGCGGTATCAAACTGTCAAAGCGATATCCACGCTCCTCGCGTTGCGCGAAGTATTCTGCTGATGAGACTCCTCCTGTTCCAACCAAGCAAGCAAACAGCGTGACCGCTACTGCGGTTCGCTTTTTCTTCGAATACTGAATCGGCGTCGCCACAGAGTTTGTACTCATTCATTTGCCCCCACGATTAATTCCACTTGGATTCAGCATATTCGGTATAAGTTGCGTCGAACACTTTCCGTGCACCTGCGTGCAATATCTTCAGACGATCATTTACAACATTTAGATCAAAATTTGTTCGAGATTCGATTGCAGCATCGGTATCAACTAGCGCGTGGACATTGTCATACGACGTCACACGCTCCGGAAGTTTGAGCTCCAAGACCGTTAGGTCTGGGGGCAATTGGATTGGGCCATTTTGAATAATTGTCCTGCTTGTCACGCGACATTCATCAGGTAGCGCGATTACAGTTTCAGAAAAAGAATACTTAACATCCGCACCGTCAACACGCCCCGACACTCCTAGAACTTCTGGAACCACATATTGATGAATTTGTTCACCCTCAGTTAGAGTTATTGCATCTAGGTAACGCAATCCAACACGTTCGAAATAGTCTAGCTGCACGGCCTCATGCACTATTTGAAGACCGCGGCTTATCTCTCCCAGAAAACGATCCGATGTAGTGTAGTTCGTTGTTTGAAATGACACCATTGACTGATCGAGCACAAACCCACTATCGCGCTCCTGATTGTCGAACAAATACTGTTCAATCGATTCTGGCGCAGGTAGTTGCTTGTTAGGCTGATCATTGGACTGCCCAGCCATCAATTGCGCTAAATTAAGGCGAAAGCCAGATTTCCTCCTGAAATCAGGGTATCCCATCAACCTAAATTTCTCTTGTATTTGCTCAATATAGGTCCTTAACGACAAAACAGGGTTGAACCGAATCTGCGCTACCGTATAGAAAATTGGAGGGTTTTTCCATTTCGCACCCATGAGTCACCTTGTTTCTTTACAGTTGGGTTGACAGTTTACACTTGGCTTGACAAAAAAACAACCCCATTTAGCCCCATTTAGCCAATTGAACCCCCTCGGTGCCTCACGCCACCATCGGCATGTTGCTCGGTGTCAGCGGATTGGCGCTGGGGTAAGGTATCCACCCTGAATTGATCGTGGCAAAACGCGTTTATTGACGCGCAATTCGGAGCATTATTGCCGCAAACGCCGCGTCCCTACTTGTGTTTATAAATTAATGCTAAACACCGCTGCGGTTTTGGCTGTGACCTCTTCCACACTCACCCCCGGATGCAATTCGATCAGTACCAGCCCGGTCAACGCATGCACTTCGAACACACACAAGTCGGTGATGATCAGATTAACCACACCACGACCGGTGAGTGGCAACGAACATTGTTTGAGAATTTTCGACGCGCCGTCTTTGGAGGTGTGCTCCATCAGCACCACCACCCGCTTCACACCGGACACCAAATCCATCGCGCCACCGGGGCCCTTGACCATCTTGCCCGGCACCATCCAATTGGCGAGATCACCATTCTCGGCAACTTCCAGTCCACCGAGAATGGATAAATCAATATGACCACCACGAATCATGCCGAATGAATCCGCGCTCGAAAAAAAACTCGATCCCGGCAACGTGGTGATGGTTTGTTTACCGGCGTTGATCAGATCCGGATCGACCGCGTCGTCGGTCGGGAACGGGCCAATACCCAACAGGCCGTTTTCACTTTGCAAGGTGACACTCATTCCAGCCGGAATGTGGTTCGCCACCAGCGTCGGAATACCGATGCCGAGATTGACGTAATAACCATCGCGTAATTCCTTTGCGGCGCGTTTTGCCATCACCTCGCGAATCGGCGAATCTTTTTTCGACGCCGCCGCACCTTGCACCGTGCGGAACTCGATGCGTTTTTCGTATTTCGCTCCTTGTATGATGCGATCCACAAAAATACCCGGCGTGTGAATTTGATCCGGATCGAGCTCGCCGACTTCCACCAACTCTTCCACCTCCGCCACAGTCACTTTTCCACAGGTGGCGATCATTGGGTTGAAATTGCGTGATGTTTGCCGATAGATCAGGTTACCCGCCTTGTCACCTTTCCACGCTTTGACAATGGCCAGATCGGCGCGAATCGCTTCTTCCAGCACATACTCTTTGCCGTCAAATTGACGGGTGGGCTTGCCATCCGCGAGCAACGTTCCAAACGCGGTGCGGGTATAAAAGCCGGGAATACCAGCACCACCGGCGCGAAATTTTTCGGCGAGCGTACCTTGCGGCGTGAGCTGCAATTCGAGTTCGCCCGCCAACACCTGACGCTCAAACTCCTTGTTCTCACCCACATACGACGCAATCACTTTTTTAACTTGATGCGTTTTTAACAGCAGCCCCATTCCAAAGTCATCCACACCCGCGTTGTTACCGGCGATGGTGAGACCGGTTGTTTTGCTTTCGACCAACGCCGCAATCAAATTTTCCGGGATACCGCACAGTCCAAACCCACCCGCCGCAATGGTCATGTTGTTGTTTAATAAGCCGGCAAGGGCCGATTGTGCGTCCGCATAAACTTTACTCATTTGAATCTCCGAATTTAAAAGGGGCGATAGTTTGATTGGGCTGTCAGGCAAACGAATGGGTGATGGTCAGCGCGCCGTCCAGCCGCCATCAATCGATAGCGACGTACCGGTCATCCCCTGGGCGACGTCCGACGCCAGATACAGAGCAAGCGCGGCAACCTCATCGATTTCACCAAAACGTTTGTTGGGCTGAGGTGCCAGCATGATGTCGCGAATTACATCCTCACGCGGGATGCCATGCACCCTGGCCTGATCATCAATTTGTTTCTCAACCAGCGGCGTAAAAACATAACCGGGACAAATCGCATTAACCGTGATGCCCTGCTCGGCGACTTCAAGTGCACACGACTTGGTGAACCCGACCACGCCGTGTTTGGCCGCGACATAGGCAGACTTGAAAGGTGATGCCACCAGGCCATGTGCCGAGGCGATATTGATGATGCGCCCCCATTTTTTTTGTTTCATCAACGGCAGCACGGCGCGCGTGGCATGAAACACCGACGACAAATTAATGGCGATAATGGCGTCCCATTTTTCCGGGGGAAATTCATCCACCGGCGCGACGTGCTGAATGCCGGCGTTGTTGACCAAAATATCAACGCTGCCGAACGCCTTTGTTGCCTCGTCAACCATCGCCACAATCTGCTCCGGCTTGGACATATCCGCCGCGGAATACAGCACGGTTACGCCGCAATCAGCAGACAACTCCGCACGTATTTTTTCAATTTCAGTGGTATTGCCAAAACCATTCAGCATGACATTGGCACCTTCGCGTGCAAATCCCCGGGCAATGCCGAGGCCAATGCCCGAAGTGGAGCCGGTGACAATTGCTGCGCGATTGATGTGATTCTTGGCCATTTATTTTCTTTCCATTTCCAAATGTGGAATACCGTCTTCCATGTACAGATCGGAATCGGTCACATATCCAAAGCCTTGATAAAATTTTTCCAGCCTCGCTTGTGCACCGATTCGATTTGGCAAGCCGGGATAAAGCGCATCGTGTCGTGCGCAGACTTCTTTCATCAGCAATTTGCCGTAGCCGCCCAAGCGAAAATTTTTGGTGGTAATCACCCGGCCAATGGACGGCGTCGCAAATTTAATCCCGGCATCCACCAACCGGCAATATGCCGCCAGCGTTTTGTCGGCACCCGCGCGGTGCCAGCCGAGCAAATGCCATGAAAAAAAATCAGCACCATCGAGATCCTGAAACGGACAGTTCTGCTCCATCACGAATACGTCGATGCGCGCGGCCGAAGCCGCATACCAGTCGCGCGGTGACAGATCGTCAAAACGCGCAAATTGCCAGTCAAGCATGAATTATTTGACCTTGGCCAAATGTAACCAGGTCTCCACCACGGTGTCCGGATTTAATGACATCGACTCAATGCCTTCTTTCATCAGCCACTCGGCGAGATCAGGATAATCCGACGGCCCTTGCCCACAAATACCGACATATTTATTGGCTTTGCGACAGGCGACAATGGCCATGTGCAACATACGTTTAACCGCTTCATCGCGCTCGTCAAATGCATCCATCACCAGGCCGGAATCACGATCGAGCGCCAGCGTGAGCTGCGTCATATCGTTCGAACCAATCGAGAAACCGTCAAAGCGCTGCAAAAATTCATCGGCGAGAATGGCATTGGATGGAATTTCGCACATCATGACAATTCGCAAACCATTCTTTTCGCGCGCAAGCCCAAACTCTTTCATGATCGCCAACACCGCATCGGCCTCACCAAGGGTGCGCACAAACGGCACCATCAATTCCACATTGGTCAGCCCCATGCTATCACGCACATATTTCATCGCCTCACACTCAAGCTTGAAACACTCACGAAACGAATGGGCGATATATCGTGACGCACCACGAAAGCCCAACATCGGATTTTCTTCAGTTGGTTCGTAGTTGGTGCCGCCAATCAAATTGCGATATTCGTTGGATTTAAAATCCGACAATCTGACAATCACTTTTTTCGGCCAGAACGCAGCCGCGATGGTGGCGACCCCTTCAATCATTTTCTGAATATAAAAATCAACCGGCGTGGCGTAACCACGTGATGCATGCGCCACTTTTGCGCGCACATCTTCAGGCAATTTTTTGTAATCAAGACAGGCCTTGGGATGGATGCCAATGGTGTTGGAAATAATGAACTCCAGCCGCGCCAGTCCCACCCCTTCATTCGGCAATTGCGCAAAATCAAACGCCAATTGTGGGTTGCCCACATTCATGGATATTTTTACCGGGATCTTTGGCATGTTGGCGAGCGCAACCGTGATCACCTCAAACGGCACCTTTCCTTGATATACATTGCCGGTATCACCTTCACAACAACTCGCGGTAATATCCTCGCCGTTGTTGATTACTTCGGTGGCATTTTCGCAGCCGACGATCGCCGGCACACCCAATTCACGTGCGATGATGGCGGCGTGACAGGTGCGCCCGCCACGATTGGTAATAATCGCCGCTGCCTTTTTCATGACGGGTTCCCAATTCGGATCAGTCATGTCGGTGACAATCACATCGCCCGGCTGGAATAGTGCAATTTCATCAACGTTGGCAATCACCCGCGCCGGACCCGAGCCAACCTTGCTGCCAATGGCACGACCCTCCGTGAGTTTTTTTCCGGTGCCATTCAGCTGGTAACGGGTCAGGGAGTCCGTTCTGGTTTCCTGTGACTTCACCGTCTCGGGACGCGCTTGCAAAATATAAAGTTTGCCGTCTTGTTCCTTGCCCCATTCAATATCCATCGGGCAGCCGTAGTGGTTTTCAATTGCCACCGCGTAACGCGCCAGTTCTTCAACGTCCGCATCCGTCAATGAAAATTGGTCACGTTCGGTTTGTTCGACTGGTTTGGTTTCAACCGACTTGCCGGCCGCTTGGCTGTCGCTGAAAAC
>JANPNU010000364.1:0-9307 GCA_031427615.1 Burkholderiales bacterium | reverse complement strand
CCGTAATTCCGGCAAGGCTTGATCCATCGTACTGTCGTATTCATCAGGTTTACTCAACACGTCCAGCAGTATTGAAACATCGGATATATTTTTACCGAAAATTCCTATCTGGCTAATCTATTTGCACGGTTTTCGCAGCTCATCACGTTCGAAAAAAGCGGGCGAATTGGCGGCGGCCTTGTTGCATGTCCACGCAGACTGGGAATTCATCACCCCCGATCTTTCTCCTGACCCGACGATGGCGATGGCGCAAATTGACGCCATTACCGCGCGGCATGCCGACCCAGCACAAGGCATCACGCTAATCGGGTCATCACTCGGCGGATTTTATGCGCATATTTATGCGGAGAAGTTGGCGTGTCGGGCGGTGTTACTGAATCCATCGTTACGACCGAATTTGACACTGGCTGCCCATGTCGGTGCACAAACCCATTTACATAGCGGCGGCGAATTTCTATTCTCCACGGATCACCTGGAGACGTTGCGCGCACTGCGGCCACAAAAAAATTCAGTCGCCTCTGGCGGACAAACAGCGCGTTATTTGATTATTGTTGAAATGGGCGACGAACTCATTAACCACAACGAGACACTGGCGGCGTTTCCCACCTGCCAATCGATTGTGATTGACGGCGGCAATCACGACCTGCTGTCCTTTCCCAAACACCTCGGTGCGGTGCTGCGATTTGCCGGCCTCGCTGACAGCGAAATTTAAATCGGCCGATGCCCCGTATAATTTTGGCTTGATCCTTTTGCCAGACGTTGATTCTGCCCGCCAAAATTATGAATGTGTTTTACGAAGAAGACGGCGGTTTTAAAGTCGCCCGTGTGATGGACGACATGGGTGCGTCCCTGCAAGTCGAGGCTCTATCCGGCAAACGCAGCAAAATCAAGGCCACCGCTGTGCTGCTTAAATTTGATCATGACCTGGGTGAATTGATCCCACAGGCGGAGCAACTCGCGGCGGAAATCGACCCTGATTTTTTATATGAAGTGTGCGCCGACGGCGAGTTTTCGTTTGAGACCCTGGCGCTGGAATATTACGGTCAAAAACCATCGCCCGCTGAAGCGGCGTCCTGCGCAATCAAGCTACACGGCGCGCCGATGTATTTTTATAAACGTGGCAAAGGTCGGTACCAAAAGGCGTTGGCCGAAAACCTCAAAGCCGCACTGGCATCCGTTGCGCGCAAAAAACGCGAGGCGGAAGAAATGGCCGACTGGGTTGATCAATTAAAGGCCGGGCAAATGCCCGACGCGATACGCCCGCACGCCAACCAATTGTTATACAAACCGGACCGCAATACCCTCATCACCAAAGCGTGTGAAAAAGCCGTGGCAGAGACTGGACTGCCGTTGCCACAATTATTTTTCGCAGCCGGCATGTGGGCCAACCACGTCACCTCGGCTGGCACCACCCATATGGCTCAGCATGATTACCATGTTGGCAAATTTTTGGCCGACTATTTTCCAAAGGGCACCCTGCCAAAGGTAGTGCTGGATGCATTAACTCCGATTGATCTGCCAACGGCCACGGTGTCCGCATTTTCAATTGACGATGCCAACACGACGGAAATTGACGACGCATTTTCATATCGATTGCTTGACGAAAATCGCGTCGAAGTTGGCATTCATATTGCCGCGCCGGCGCTTTATTTCGCCGCCGATGGCGCGCTTGACGCTTCGGCCCGTTCCCGTTTATCAACGGTATATTACCCCGGCGCAAAAATCACCATGCTACCGGACGATGCGATCGATTTGGCCACACTGGCGGAAGGCCGCGACTGCGCCTGTGTGTCGCTTTATGCCGTATTCGATCACCAGACTGGCGCGCTGGCAACGACCCGCACGGTCTGTGAAAAAGTAACGATAGCCAAAAATCTTCGCTTGCATGAATTGGAAGCTTGGTTTACCAACGAGGCGATCACCGCACAGTCGTGCCCGGCACCGTATGGCGAATCGTTGCTTGGTTTATACGCGCTGGCAATGGTTTTAAAGGAAAAACGCCGCGCCAAAGATGGCGTGGACTATGTAGATTACAGCTTCGATGTCGGCGACGATGGTGCCCATATCGGCATATCTGCGCGGGTTCGCGGCAGTCCGATCGACACGGTGGTGGCTGAATTCATGATTTTTGCCAATAGCGAATGGGGGAAATTTTTGGCCGAAAACCAGGTTGCCGCCATCTATCGGGTGCAACAAAACATGAAAACCCGCATGACCACCGACGCACTGCCGCACGAGGGCTTGGGAGTCAGCCATTACACGTGGGCATCATCGCCGCTGCGGCGTTACGTCGATTTGGTGAACCAACGGCAATTGATTGCCCTGATTCGCGGCGAAACGCCGCTGTACCCAAAACGCTCACCGCTACTGAATGAAATCGCGCGCATTTTCGACGTGACCTATGACGCCTACGCCGAATTTCAGCGCAATATGGAGCGTTTTTGGTGTCTACGTTATTTGCAGCAGCAAGGGCAGACGGCCTTTGCGGCGACCATTATTCGCGATGAATTGGTGCGGGGACTGAATCTGCCCCTCATCGTCAAACTCGGCAAATCACCCGGCCTGCCGCCGAAAACGCCCGTTAACGTACAAATTGACAACATTGATTATTGGTCCATCGGTGGCAATTTTTCGGCGATATTGCCTGAGACCGTTGCAACCGACCATCAAGCGGAGCCGACCAATAACGAAAATAATCTGTCTGCGTCAGAAAACCCCAAAGCCGCATAAAATATCGGCATGACGCTACCCTCTCGCTAGCGACCGCTGTGCTCAGATTATTCGAGCGACCCAGGCAAGTCGCGCACCAACTCAACTCCCGCCTCGATGCAAAACTCGATGCGGTGGCCGCCCTCCCCCCGCCGCCGATTGCGTTGTCGATTCAAAAAGTATTTGCGATTTCGATTCCCATGCAAACGGCAACCGTTATCTCCATCGTTCTGCACATTTTTCCTGTCATCGGTGTTGGTTTTGCGATGATTGACGCCAAACGTTTTGCGCCTCCTCACAACATCATGGATGTGGTGCTGGTTAATTCCAAGTCGACCGCCCGGCCGCAAAATGCCGATGCACTGGCGCAGGCCAATCTTGACGGGGGGGGCAACACGGATGAAAAACGTCGCGCAAAAACACCCCTGCCGGCGATGAACCAATCTGCCGCAAAAAATGATCTGCGTGCCGCGCAAGAGCGGGTTAAGCAACTTGAATCCGAAATGAAAACGTTAATGGCGCAAGCGCAAGCAGCCGCCAAAGTGGTGCAAAACAATGTCGCGCCGCCATCCGGTGCACCGAACCAAACCGCTGCCACCGACCTGATGCAAAGGTCAATCGATATCACCAAGCTTGAAGCGCAACTGGCGAAAGAATATGACGCGTATCAACAGCGGCCAAAACGGACTTTTATCGGCGCACGGGCGGCCGAGTATCGTTTCGCAACCTACGTTGACAACTGGCGGCAAAAAGTCGAACGGGTCGGCAACCTCAACTACCCGGAGGAGGCGAAGAGCAAAGGCATCCACGGCCAATTGCAATTAACGGTGGCAATCAAAGCAAACGGTGAGGTCGAGTCAATCGTCATTGATCGCTCGTCTGGCAAACAAGTATTGGATCAGGCGGCGAAACGCATTGTTCGTTTGGCCGCACCTTTTGATCGCTTCCCCAATGACATCAAGCGCGATACCGATATCCTGCACATCACCCGCACATGGATGTTCATGAAGGGTGGCACCATCGAAGCCAAATAGCCGCGGCTAAATCAAGCGTTGACGAATTTTTCGCGAAATGGCATCAAACGCGACCACCATTAATACGATGGCAATCAACAGGGTGGCCAATCGCCCCCACTGAAATAGCGATACCGCCTCGCTTACCAATAAACCCAACCCGCCGGCACCAATCAGCCCGAGCACAGTCGAGTCGCGAATATTGTATTCCCAGAGGTAGAGATGATTGGAGGTGAAGGTCGGCATCATTGCCGGCCACACCGCAAACAACAAAATCTGCACCGGAGTGGCACCCGTCGCCCGTACCGCTTCCACACCCCGCATGTCCAAGGTCTCAATCGCTTCCGCGAACAATTTCCCCAACGTGCCCATTGAATGCAGGCCGATAGCCAGAATGCCCGCCATCGGCCCAAGACCGATAATGCCGACAATCAGCAAACCAAACACCAGCGCGTGAATCGAGCGTGCGATGTCCAGCAACCGCCGCGCCAGCCACGCCAATGGCAGCGGGGCGTGCATATTTTTTGCCGCCAACACCCCCAATGGCGCGCCCAAGATCGCGGCGAGCAACGTGCCGAGTGTGGCAATCTTGAATGTTGTCCAGACTGCCGCGCCGACCCCGCTGAGGTACTTTAATTCGGTCTCGCGCTGATTTTCGACACGCAACAATTTGCCTTCGTCATTTCGAAATTCAAGCGCTGGTTGGCCGAACCAAACATTGATCAACGATGGCACTGACAGCTCGACCAAGGTCGTCTTCAGGTTTTCCCATGGCTTGCGACCGAGTGAAAAATCACCCGCCATCACCAGACTGGTAATACACGCGGCAATGATGGTCGCATACACCCCCATCAAACCTGCCATCCAGCGCGAGGAAAAAGCAGGGTTGGGCTGATTCATGAATGCAAAATTGTTGAAGGCAATTGGCCGTATCGACTTGGCGTGTTTTATTTTGACTTTGGCAACAACCAGCCAAGCGCCAATGCCGCGTCTTTAATCGGCGCGTAATATTGGTTATTCTTGGCCACGAACCCAGTGTAATTGTTGGGCAATAGTGTCGGATGATTTTTTAGTTCTCCGCCGATTTCTAGCAGTGCGGCGGCCAGTTTGGCGGTAAACAACTTGTCTTTGGCCAGATTGGCCGACACCGCAAACGCGTCATTTGGCAACGGCGCCGATGTCCAGAAAATCTTGCTGTCCGCTGCCTTGATCAGACCCTGCTCGATCATCGCGTCCCGATTGCGGTTGTAGTCGGCGCCGGCATCCAGCTCGCCGCGTGTAACCTGCGTTTCAATCGCCTGGTGTTTGGTGTTGATGACTTTAGAAAAAAACTTTTCCGGCATAATGCCGCGCTTAAAAAATTCATATGAGGGAATCAGAAATCCGGAGGTAGAACCCTTGTCACCAAAGGCAAATGTTTTGCCTTTTAAATCATCAATCGAATTGATACCACTCTTTGGGTTGGTCACCATAATGGCAAAGTATTCGGGTTTCCCCTGATACAGAATGGTCGCCACCACCTCGGCCCCAGAATGATAATTTGCCAGCACATAACCCCAGGGGCCCATGAGCGCCAAGTCGGTTTCACCCGATGCAAGTGACTTGGCCAATCCTTCCCATGTATCCACTGTCCGCAGCTTAATGGCGCGACCCAATTTTTTAGAGAGGTAGCCTGCCAGCGGTTTATAAGTAGCGTCATTCTTCTCTTTGTCGGGCTGAAATAACCCCACACCGAATTCGAGAGGCGGCAAAACCTGAGCCGTCACCGGCGCTATAAAAGCGCAGCTGAGCAAAATGGAAATGGCGAAGCCAGAAAATCGATTCATGGGTTTCCTAAAATTTGGTGGTGGGTCATTATGACCAGATACAACCTTATACGTGTAACCGGTAACCAGCCGACGTTAGTGCGTCAACCGCCCCGACCGTACAGATCCGAGTGGCGGTGGGATGGGTAGATGTTGAGCCTGCCTATTCCACGGGTCGTGGCGCAATTGGTTCGACCAAACTCTCATAATTGGTTCGACCAAACTCCCTTAGCCACCCTTTATGATTCTATTTCCAGCTTGCCAGTTTGCACCCGCCACTACCCACATGATTGCCGTCGCCCGGACGGCGCTTTTTGATTCTCTTTGGCGCGAATATCTCGACTCAGTTGGCAATCACCGCTTCGCAGTCGAATCAAAAGTCACTCGCCCAGCCTTGGCACTCATATGCGTCGCCGTGAAATAGGCAGGTTAGAGCCAATGCTGTTCGCTTAGCCAAATGACCCCGTCATTCCCGCCAGGCAAGAATCCAATTTTTGGCTGCCACACACAAGGGGACTTGGATTCCCGCCTGCGCGGGAACGACGAGATTGTGACTTGGATTCCCGCCTGACACCAGAATGACAACTAAAGATGATTCACGTCGCTTTTTTCTGGCTTATGAGTAAACGAACAGGTTTGAGGTTAGAGCCCTCGCGCATGGCGCGATTGACAGCGTCCATTATTTCGATAATACTAGAAATATGGAAACGAAAAAAGTCATCGAAGCCTTGAGTGGATTGGCGCAGGAATCGCGATTGGCCATCTATCGATTGTTGGTTGAAACGGGTCCGGCTGGTTTGCCGGTCGGCGCGATTGCCAGCCAACTTGGCCTTGCCAATGCGACCCTGTCCTTTCATCTCAAATTGCTGACAACAGCGGGGTTGACCATCGCCACACCACAAGGCCGCTCGATTATTTACGCGGCCAACTTCGACACCATGGCAAAACTAGTCGAGTACCTCACCAAAAACTGTTGTGCAGGTGCAAGTTGTGTTCGCCCGACCATTTGCAGACCAAAAACAGATTCCACCCCAACCCGAAAAAGGAAAAGAGTATGAAGCGATTTCACGTACATGTTTCCGTCACCGATCTTGAACAATCCACACGATTTTATTCGGCCATGTTTGGCATGGCACCCAGCGTGCAAAAGACTGATTACGCCAAATGGATGTTGGCTGATCCACGTCTAAACTTTGCGATCTCGTCACGTGGCAATTCAACGGGTGTGAATCACCTTGGTTTTCAAGCTGATGATGCCGCCGAGCTGGCGGAAATCCATACGCGGCTACAGAACGCCGACGACGCGGTGATTGCAGAAACGGCAGCCAGCTGTTGTTATGCCAAGTCGGATAAATATTGGGTGACCGATCCGTCTGGCATTGCGTGGGAAAGTTTTCATACGCTCGATTCGATTCCGACCTTTAACGGCGAACCAGTGTCTGCGATAGCGGCGACGCCGGGCGTTAAAAAGCCCGGTTCTGCATGCTGTGCCCCTGCGGCGGCATCGGTGCCTGTATCGCTACCCAAGCCAACCGGCAAGTCAGCAAAAGGCGCGTGCTGTGGCTGATCGAATTTTCAATGTCCTGTTTCTTTGCACCCACAATTCGGCGCGCTCGGTGATGGCCGAAGCGCTGCTAAACAAACTCGGCACGGGAAAGTTCCACGCGTTCAGCGCGGGCAGCCACCCAAAATCAGCACCAAACCAGTTTGCGCTCGAAAAGGTCGCGCAGCTGGGCTTTGACCCGACCAGATTCAAAAGTAAATCTTGGGATGACTTGGTTGTTCCCGGCGGCCCGGTGATGGACATTATCATCACGGTTTGTGATGACGCGGCGGGTGAAGTTTGCCCGGTTTGGCTGGGACACCCTGCCACCGCACACTGGGGATTTGCCGATCCGTCAAACGCCCCGGGTGGCGACACAGAAAAGCGTGCCGCCTTTGACCAGACCTTCCTCGCAATCAAGCGCCGCATTGATTTTTTTGGTCAGTCTGCCGGTGGCGAAACTCGAACACCTCGCACTGACCAACGCGCTCAAGAAAGTTCATATTCAATGAAATTGGTCCAACAACCGGTTGTTACTGCAGATTCACCCGTGCCGGCACCAATGAATTTTTTTGAACGCACCCTGACGGCCTGGGTTGCGCTTTGTATCGTCGTCGGTATTGCACTGGGTCAGATGATGCCCGGTCCATTCAAGTTGATTGGATCCATCGAAGTTGCACGGGTGAATTTGCCGGTCGGTGTGCTGATCTGGGTGATGATCATCCCGATGCTCATCCGTATTGACTTTGGCGCGCTCGGACAAGTGCGACAGCATGTGCGTGGCATTGGCGTGACACTGGTGGTCAACTGGCTGGTCAAGCCGTTTACGATGGCCTTGCTCGGCTGGTTGTTCATCCGCCATTTGTTTGCACCGCTATTGCCTGCCGAACAAATCGACAGCTATATCGCCGGCCTGATTTTGCTGGCGGCCGCACCCTGCACGGCGATGGTGTTTGTTTGGAGCCGCCTCACCAATGGCGACCCGTATTTCACGCTCTCCCAAGTGGCGCTGAATGATTTCATCATGGTGTTTGCGTTCGCGCCGGTGGTGGCGTTGTTGCTGGGCATTTCAAGCATTACCGTACCTTGGGCGACGCTGTTGACATCGGTGGCGCTCTACATCGTGATTCCGGTCGCCATCGCGCAGGTATTGCGGCGCGTGTTGCTCGCGCGCGGCCAGGCGACGTTTGACCGGGTGATGCAGCACATCCAGCCCTGGTCGATTGGTGCGCTGCTGCTCATGCTGGTGCTGCTGTTTGCATTTCAGGGCGAGGCGATTCTGCGCCAGCCATTGGTGATTGTCCTGCTCGCCGTGCCGATTCTGATCCAGGTTATTTTTAATTCGTCACTCGCCTACTGGCTGAACCGCCGGCTCGGCGAAAAACACACCGTCGCCTGTCCATCGGCATTGATCGGCGCATCCAATTTTTTCGAGCTGGCCGTGGCGGTGGCAATCAGTTTGTTTGGCTTTGAGTCGGGTGCGGCGCTCGCCACCGTGGTCGGCGTGTTGATCGAGGTACCAATCATGCTGGCCGTCGTCAAGGTGGTTAACGCCACCAAGCCGTGGTACGAGGCAGGCACGAACGTGAAAGCCAATGTCTAATATCGGCGGGCATTGTCAGGCCATTTCGCCTGAAAAACCATGTCATGATTAGAGTTTGAATCAATTGCAACAGCGGCATATCATACGATCCACAACTGCACATCCATATGGCCAAGACCTTCCCAACACATCTCGCAATTCAGGAAGCACCACGCTATACAGCGAGCGACGCCGCGCATTACTTGCGCGTGCCGGTGTCGACCGTGCGCGCCTGGGCATTTGGTCAAGCCTACGAAGCGAAAAGCGGTACCAAACATATCCGCTCGGTGATTGAGCTGGCCGACCGCAACGGCAAGAAACTCTCGTTCATTAATCTGGTGGAGCTTTTTGTGCTCAGCGCGATCCGGCGCGAGCATGGGGTTGCATTGAAGCAAGTGCGCCGCGCGCTCGACTATCTGCGTAAACGTTACCCGAGCGATCATCCGTTGGCGGACAACCAGTTCCAGACCAATGGCATCGATCTGTTCGTCGAGAAATTCGGTGAGTTGCTCGCGATTTCGCAAGCAGGTCAAATCGCCATGAAGGAATTGATTGCACATCAGCTTAGGCATGTGCTCCGCGATAAGGCAGGCAATCCGCTCGACCTGGTTTCCAGTATCGCTGCCGGCCGCGTCGCCCACGTCAGCCCGATCGC
>JANPNU010000363.1:0-3379 GCA_031427615.1 Burkholderiales bacterium | reverse complement strand
GTTGCCCTGCACATTGATGCGGCGAACGTAAACACGACGGCCCGGATCCACAAACATCGTGAACGAGGCGATCTTGGTGACCGGGTCACGCTCCGGTACCGGATTAATATTGGCAAACGAATAACCGTCATTGCCGAGCCGGTCAGTGATTGCTTTGATCGAATCGACGATTTTTTGACGGGAAAATGTTTCACCCGACTTAAATAACAACAACGCGCGCATTTCCGGCTCGGGAATTTTTAATTCACCAGAAAATTTCACGTCGCCAATTTTATATATCTGGCCTTCGTTGACAACAATCGTGATGAATATCTTGTCTTTTTCAGGCGTGATCGATACCTGAGTTGACTCGACATTAAAATCCAAATATCCACGGTTGGTATAGTACGAACGCAGCTTCTCTAGGTCGCCTGAAAGCTTTTGCTTCGAGTATTGATCGTCCTTGGTAAAAAAAGTAAACCAACCAGAAGTGGTTTGTTCAAATTCTTTGCGCAGGGTCGATTCACTGAATGCCTTGGCACCGATGATGTTGATGTCAACAATTTTCGACGGATCACCTTCGTCAATCGTAAACGTTAACGAAACACGATTGCGTTCAAGCGGCGTGACCGTGGTGGTGACTTTCGATGAATAAAAGCCACGACTGGTGTACTGGCGTTTTACTTCTTTTTCTGCACGATCCAGAATCGAGCGGTCAAAAATTTTCGATTCGGAAATGCCGGCTGTTTTCAGGCCATCTTTCAGATTGTCCTTGGAAAATTCCTTTGCGCCATTAATTTCAATTTGCGCGATCGCCGGGCGCTCGGCAACAAAAACCACCAGCACATCGTTTTCCACTTCGAGACGAATATCCGTATAAAAACCGGTCGCATACAGGGCTTTAATGGAAGCGGCCGCTTTATCGTCGTCCATACGTTCGCCGACCTTGATCGGCAAATAGCTGAATACGGTGCCGGCTTCCGTGCGTTGCACGCCCTCGACACGAATGTCACGTATGACAAAAGGCTGGATTGCAAACGCGGCAAAGGAAATGAAGCCGCCGATAAGGGTCGCAAGCAATTGGGAAATTGTGCGCACTGGGGAGGTATGACGGGAAGATCGAGGCATTAAAAATTTAACCGGAAACAAGACGATGAATGTCGTTATAGAAGGCAAAAGCGGTCAAACCCAACAGCAGCGCGAGCCCGACACGCTGGCCGACTTCCATCGCTTGCTCCGAGACCGGACTACCTTTGATCAGTTCGACGATATGATACAGCAACTGCCCCCCGTCCAAGACGGGAATTGGCAGCAAATTGAGCACACCAATACTCACACTGATGAGCGCCAGGAACAATAAATAATAAATTGGACCCATTTGGGCAGACTGGCCAGCGTAATCGGCGATGGTGATCGGGCCGGACAGGTTTTTTAATGAAACGTTACCTGTAAGCATACGACCGAGCATTTTCACGCTAAATACGGACATTTCCCATACTTTTACAACCGCTTTGGGTCCGGCTTCGAATACGCCATAACGAACGTTAATCACCAACGCATCACTGGCTGCCCGGTCAATGACCGGTGAGACACCGATCCGCCCAAAGGTCTGACCGCGCTCGGTGACGCTGGCGGGCGTCACCGTTGCATCAAACATTTCGCCACGGCTTTCGACTGCAAGCTGGACGGGGCGCCCTGGATTTTTAATGATGACCTCGACCAATTCCTGCCATCGACTAATTTTTTTGCCATTCACCGCAACAATCCGATCGCCCTCCCTGAGCCCCGCGACCGCCGCCGGTCCGCTTGCGACAATGTCCTTCATCACCGGCGCGACTATCAGCCGATATGCGGACAATCCTAGTTTGGAGGCAAAATCTTTATCCAAATCGGCATTATTTATCGACGCCATCGGCAGGGTGCGAATTTGCCTCTGACCGGAGCGGGTTTCGACTTCAATATCAACCGCCTCGCGGGCCGACGCATGGTCCAGCAACTGTAATCGTGCGTCACCCCAGGTGCGTGTTTTACCACTGCCAACACTGATGATCCGGTCATATTCGGCAAACCCAGCCACCGCTGCGATCGAGCCGGCCGGAGGCTCGGCAAGGTAGGGCACCGCACCTGGCTGACCGACGATAAACACCACCCAGTAAAGCATCGCGGCAAGTACAAAATTGGCCAGCGGGCCGGCGATGATGATAAACATTCGCTGCCAAATGGGCTTGTTATTAAAGGCACGTGCCCGATCGTCCATTGAAACCGATTCGTCGCGCTCATCGGCCATCTTTACATACCCGCCCAAGGGAATGGCGGCCACCGCCCATTCGGTCTGATCACGGCCAAAACGTCGTTGCCATAACGTGCGGCCGAATCCAACAGAAAAACGCAAAATCTTTACATTGCACAGACGCGCCGCCCAGTAGTGACCCAATTCGTGAATCGTCACGAGTAAGCCAATGGCAACAATAAAAGCCAGTATGGTGGTCATTAAATTCATTAATATTTAATTTTCTGTCGCGCAGTCGTGTGGATAGGTGTTTCGGGCAGTCGCGGGTTTCATGTGTTTAAACGCAGGCTGTCGCCTGCCGTGCGGCCACTCTTGCAGAATGGTCGGCCGCCATAATGGCGTCGAGTGTATCGGCATGGGTAATGTTTGCGTGCGCCAAAATATTTTCAATCACACTCGGTATATCCACAAAACGCATTTGCCCCTGTAAAAAAGCTTCGACCGCAACTTCGTTAACAGCGTTCAATATTGCCGGTGCCGTGCCACCACGTTTCAAGGCTTCGTAAGCAATCCGAACGCAGGGGAAACGTTCAAGGTCCAATAATTCAAATTCAAGCTTGCCGACTTTGGCGAAATCCAGCGGCACAACACCTGCGTCAATTCGTTCCGGGTAACCCAAACCGTAGGCGATCGGCGTTCGCATGTCCGGGTTGCCGAGTTGTGCAATGACCGAGCCGTCGCGATAGGTCACCATGGAGTGAATCACACTCTGCGGGTGGATCACAACGTCAATTTTGTCAGCTGGCGCGCCAAACAACCAGTGCGCCTCGATCACTTCGAGCCCCTTATTCATCATCGATGCCGAATCAACCGAGATTTTCCTGCCCATCACCCAGTTCGGATGGGCGCAAGCTTCTGCCGGTGTGACGTCCGCCAGGGACGCCAGCGCGCGTGTTCGAAACGGGCCGCCTGACGCCGTCAAGACGATTTTCTCCACACCAACTTTCTCCAACCCGTCGGCGTAATTGCGCGGCAAAGCCTGAAAAATGGCGTTGTGTTCACTGTCGATCGGCAGCAACGTGGCCCCGCTCGCCGCGACCGCATCCATAAACAAACGTCCCGCCATGACCAAAGCTTCTTTATTCGCCAACAACACGGTTTTGCCAGCGT
>JANPNU010000362.1:0-7995 GCA_031427615.1 Burkholderiales bacterium | reverse complement strand
CCATCGTCATGCCGTTGCGCGCGGTGTAGGCCTCCCACCAGCGGACGGGAAAAGCCGATCATCAGCGCCGATAAAATCTTTGGCAAATACTCGGTCAAGCGCATTTGGCGGTGATTCTTTCGGGATAACGGGTACCCTGATCAGAAGTACTCGAAGCCGCAGGCACCAAATGGAATTCCCTTAACTTTAAGCCGGGCCTGGTCGGTGGTCACTGCATCGGGGTCGATCCGTTTTACCTCACGTATCAGGCTGAAAAGTTCGGCCATCATCCGGAAGTGATTCTCGCTGGTCGGCGCATCAACGACGGCATGGGCAAATACTCCGTCGGGACAACACGCCAAGCTTCGATCTTGACCCAATATCCTCCATCTTGATCGATGATCTGATCGTGGTGCTTAAAGGACTGCTTCCAATCCCTTGCGATCGAGCAGGTTTAGTAGTTTCAGTGATGGCCCGCTTGGATGCTTGTCGCCGACCTCCCATTTGCGCACCGTCGAAAGGCTTGTGTTCAACACTGCGGCAAGTACCGATTGACTCAACTGAAGGTGTTCACGCAGTGCGCGAATTTTTTCACTGTTGTATTCCGGAATCGGAGCTAGACACAGCACATCGAACTTGCGCATCTTGCGTTTATCAATAAAGCCCAAGCGATGCAGATCACGGGCCGTTTCGTGTACGGCTTCAAATATTCGGCTTTTGGCGTTAAGTTTTGTGGCCATTTCAAATCTCCTGAAGCGAACCATCTTGAACAGCGATGTCGAGCGCATGCCCGGATATTGTCAGCAATTGTTTCGCGATGTCCTGCAACGCTTCCAGCTCATCGTCAGAGACATTGGTACGATTATTTTTCTCGAACCCGTAGACGAAAAACCATCTATTTCCTTTGTTTGTGGCAACGAGTGTTCTTGCGCCACCACGTTTACCGCGCCCCGCAAGTCCAATTCGCTTTTTCACAATACCGCCCCCAAGATCGGCATCGATTAGTCCTTGAAGCATTTCATCCACGGCAGCGAGTAACGCACCGTCGGTTAGTTCCGTTTTTCGCATCCATCGACTGAAATGACGAGTTTTGAACACGCGAGGCATTTCAGAACTATGCCACTAAGTGGCTTAGTTTGTCAAAGGTTGTCGTGATTCCAATGAGAAATGAGCCCGAACAGTCGGCGGGCAGGTCATCCTTAGGGGATGATCGTGACACTCGACAACACGCGTCTGCGCAGCATTGAACAAGTTGATGGGTCAGGGCGAACGGAGTTAAGGCTAATAGAAGCACCCTTGGGCAATTCCTCAATGAAAAGTCGACACGATCATGATTACTTTTACGGCAACATCCGCTATTATGGACACATAGATGTTTATGTGTTTGTGTGTATATTGAGGGGGCGCTATGGCAACAGTTCGCTGGTCATTAAAGGTTTCACCCGATACCGATGCGGCGGTTCGCACCTATTTGGGACAGATCGGTGGCCGCAAGGGTGATTTTTCAAATTTTGTCGAAACGGCGGTGCGCGCGAAGTTGGGCCAAGTTATTCAGGAACTCTCCACAACTTCGCAGGTACGGTCGAGCGATCCAAACAGTGATTTTGATGCCACCGTGGATGCGATACGTGATCGCGCAAGGTTGCTGAGTGAAGCGCAGGTGCACAAGTTGGTGTCGGAAGCTACCGCCTCTACCCGTGGGCGTCGCTGATTAATGAGGGTGGTGCTCGATACCAATGTGTTAATCAGTGGTTTGTTGAGTAGCAAAGGTGCGCCGGGCCGAATTCTCGATGCGTGGCGGGCTGGGCATTTTGACCTGGTGGTCTGTGATGCGCTGGTCGATGAGCTCAAGCGCGTCTGCGCCTATCCCAAGCTGGCACCGTACCTGACCTCGACGGAGGTGGGTACTTTGATCAACCGGTTGCGAGCGGCCGAATGCTGGGTCGCCGATTTGCCTTCTTTGAAGGCTTCCGCTGATCCAGACGATGATTTTCTATTGGCGATGGCGCAGACTTCCGGCGCTGACTATTTGGTCACGGGGGATCATGCAGGATTGCTGGTGATCGGCAATACTGGCCGAACGCAAATTGTGACGGCGGCAAGCTTTGTGTCCTTAATCGAGTGATGTTGCGGGTCCCGCACGGCATTCGTTATGCCCTGTCGCTCCACGAGCCTTACGGCAAACGAATTTTGGGATACGACAACGCACACGCGGTCAAGCCTCCAAAGAAGTTCAAGTACGCGGGCCGGCGCTTGCCGTTCGACCACCATCACCGGCATGTTTCCGACAAAGGCGTGCCATATGGGTTCGAGAGCGCCTACCAGTTGCTCGAAGATTTCTTCAAAGATGTTGACCGTGTTCTGCAGGAGGTAACGCAATCATGAAAGCGATCAAGATTGGCATCATGCCGCAGGAACAGATTCGGGCCCGCGTTTTGGCTATTGCGCGCGGGGAGATCAAGGCACGTCCCAGTGATCCCAAGATCTGGTTCACGTCGATGAAGTCCCTGACCGAGGTGTTGAGCGACGATAACCGGACGCTTCTGAAGGTGATCCGGGATATCCGTCCAGACTCGGTCACCGCCCTGGCAGCGGCAACCGGACGCAAGCCGGGTAACTTGTCGCGCACGCTGAAAACGATGTCTCACTACGGCATCGTTGAGATGCGCCGCGAGAAGAAACTGGTGCGCCCAATTGCCAATGCCACGGAATTTCAGATCGTGACCGCGTAATTGAAGCTAGTAGGTTGGGCTGGCCTTATCAAGCCCAACATCAACCCTCACCATATTCGCCATCGCCAGCGGTCGTTGCCCAATTCTGCACCCGCCACGTTTGCGCGTCGATATTGCATGGCGTGAGGTTAGCATTGATGTTGGGCTTGGTGAAGCCCGCCCAACCTACGCGCTGTTCGTTCAGCCGTGGGTTGCCGATATACTCTGCATCCAACAGCCCAACTGCTTTTCTGTTTGCACAACTGAACCCGTCAAATAAATGAAAATCCTCATCACCGGCGCGGCCGGCTTCATCGGCCACTTTCTGGCACTTCGTCTGCTCGCACGTGGCGATAGCGTCGTTGGCGTCGATAACCTCAATAACTATTACGACGTCACGCTGAAACAATCGCGGCTTGATCGCCTCACACCCCACCCCGCCTTCTCGTTTATCAAAGCTGATATTGCCGACCGCGACGCCATGCAGGCGCTGTTTGCCGCGTATCAGTTTGATTGTGTGGTCAATCTTGCCGCCCAGGCCGGTGTGCGTTATTCGATTGAAAATCCCCATGCCTATATCGAAGCCAATATCGTTGGTTTCCTGAATATTCTTGAAGGCTGCCGTCACCACAAGGTCGCCAATCTGGTGTTTGCCTCGTCAAGCTCGGTCTATGGTGCCAATACCGCCCTGCCCTTTGCCGAATCACACACGGTGGATCACCCGGTCGCGCTTTACGCCGCGACCAAAAAAGCCAACGAGTTAATGGCGCATAGCTATGCCAACCTGTATGGCCTGCCGTGCACCGGGCTGCGGTTTTTTACCGTGTACGGCCCTTGGGGGCGGCCGGATATGGCTTTGTTCCTATTTGCCAAAGCAATCCTCGCCGATGAACCGATCAATGTTTTTAACAACGGCGACATGGTGCGCGATTTCACCTATGTTGATGACATCGTCGAAGGCGTGTTGCGGCTGGTCGATCAGCCCGCCACACCGGACCCCACTTGGTCTGGTGACGCGCCCAATCCAGCAACCAGTTTTGCGCCGTATCGGCTCTACAACATCGGCAATAGTGAGCCGGTGCCATTGATGCGCTACATTCATGCGCTCGAAACTGCGCTCGGCAAAAAGGCGGTAATGAATATGCTGCCGATGCAGGCGGGTGATGTGCGCGCCACGGCAGCGGACGTTTCGCGTTTGAGCGAGGCGGTTGGCTTTCGGCCGAATACCACCGTTGAAGTTGGCGTGGCGCGATTCGTGGATTGGTATCGCGGCTACTACAAGATATAGCATCATTTGAGAACTTCTAAACACATCAAAGCCGCCGTCATTCCTGCATAGTTTCCAAACTACGCAGGTATCCAGTCCACCGTAATATTGATGTCAAGTCACTCGACCGTGAAGCGCTGGCCGCACGCGGCATCTCCCTCTGGCGATTGTAGTGATAACCAGTGCACTCATATCCGTCCCGGCAACACCACCGTGGGCTTCAGCTTTAATCGCGCAGCAGGCCGCACAAAACCTCGGTCATCGAATGTCAAAAATGCCGCGCAGTTGTGTGCTGAGGCATGATGAATTGCGTCGGCGGAATCCAGACCCGTCCGGTAAGTGTTCAGTGCTGCCGTCACCACACTTTCATCTTCAACACGTACCATCGGCATTGCCATTAGGTGATCAAACACACGCAGGATGTCGTCGCGCGTCTGATCGTAGAATCCGCGAAGTACCCATTCAAACTCAAGCAGGACCGTCTTGGGCACAAAAAAGCGCGCGTTGCCCGATAGCGCCTTGACCACTTGGGCGTGCTGGCGTGCGGATTCCGCATCAGCTGCATCGCGCACGTAATACCGTGCGAGGATATTGGTATCGAGCGCAATCATTTGCGGTGTTTAAGCAAAGTCGCCGCATCAAAATCTAGCAACGAATGTGCCTTGCCATGTGCAGTCAGCATGCCGGCACCATCCGCGACATTCGCGTGCCGGTGCCGTTTCTCGACCTCCAACCGCGCGACACCATTCTTTGCCGTAAAGGTAACCTTGGTTCCAGGCTCGATGCCCAGCGCCCGCCGCACCTTTACCGGGATACTTGCCCTTTGGATGTAACGGAAACAGCGCCCATGAAATTCTCCAAAAAAAAGTAATACTTGGTAATACTATCGGAAAATTGTCGGTGCCGTCAAGATTGCGTCGGGCGGGTAAAGCATCGCGTTTCAAGAAAAACTCTCCATGCAAGCGCAGGCAGCTAAACTCTGCCACGCGTGCCCGGACAACGCTGGACACGCATCAACCTGGCGATGCTTCAGACGCGTCGACCTGCAGATTTTGCAAAACGCGCTAAAACAGCCGAAACTAGGCGGAATTCAAACAAGATCGCCGCACCAGATGGCGAATCCAGTAATCAAACATCAGGCGTATTTGAATCAGTATGATTACCCTTAACATCTTCGCCGCATCCGCTGCCGCTGCCCTGCTGTTCATGCTGGCGCTGATCCGGCTTGCGCCGCTGTTGCATTTGCTTGATCACCCCGGTGGCCGCAAGGAGCACGCGCAGACCACACCGGTCATCGGCGGCCTTGGCATTGCGCTTGTGGTGCTGGCGGCGGTGTTTGTGCTGCAATTGCCACACGCGTATGTATTTAGTTTGCCGGTGCTGGCGATATTGGGTATTGGTATTGCTGATGACATTCATGAAATCGCGCCTTTGCCAAAATTTCTCGCGCAGGCGGCGGCGTGTCTGTTGATGATTTTTCTGCTGGGCGTGCAACTACATCGGGTCGGCGATTTGTTTGGCGTTGGCGCGATTGGTCTGTGGATATTTTCAATTCCCATGACCGTTTTTGCGGTGATTGGTGTCATCAATGCCATCAACATGGCCGATGGCATTGACGGTCACGCCGGGGGCATCGGCTTGATTGCGTTTGTCGCCTATGCATACGTCGCCCGCGAAAGCGGGCTGTGGGAACAATACAAGGTGTTGGTGGTGCTGGCAGGCGCGACCAGCGGTTATCTGTTGCTCAATGCGCGCTGGCCTTGGAACAAACGCGCCCGTACTTTTCTGGGGGACACCGGCAGCATGTTGTTGGGCTTTTTGATCGGTTGGTTTGCCATTGATCTCACCGCCGATAACGGCGTACCGAGTGACGGCAGCCGCACCTTTCCGGCTATTTGTGCCTTGTGGGTGATCGTTATTCCATTAAGTGACTGTGTGTCATTGATGATCCGCCGCAAGCTCGCCCGCCGCAGTATGTTTGTCGCCGATCGACAGCACTTGCATCACTATTTGTTGAATCGCGGTTTGAGCATCGGTCGGGCCAGTGCCGTCAGCGCCGTCGGTAGTGCCGTTTGCGCGGCAATCGGTATTGCCGGCTGGAAACTCGGCGTGCCGGAGCCGGTGATGTTCGGCGCGTTTGTGGTGTTTTTTGTGGGGTATCACCTGCACATGCAACAAGCCTTTCGCACCATGCCGCAGCATAGCGTGATGGGTGTGACCACGATGTAGCTGAGTTGGGTCGGGCTTTTTGCGCCGGGGCCATGTGTTGGCGGCGCGCCAGTTACATTGATCTTTAATGAGAAATAGCAGATAATAGGCGATCTGATAAGTCTATTATTGTCTTTTTTAGATCATATGTTATCTCTTATAAGCCCGATGAATATGGCCGATGAAGTGGCCAAGCGCGCCAAGGCAATGCGATTGGCGCACAACCTATCGCAGAAAAGCCTGGCCGACCGCTCGGGTGTATCCGAGGCGTCATTGAAGCGGTTCGAGCGCACGGGTGAAATAGCGTTCGTCTCGCTTTTAAAGATCTCGACAATTCTCGGCTGCATGAACGACTTCGGGGCACTGTTCGCTCGCCGCGAGGCCTTGTTGATCGACGAGATCGCAAAGAAGAGTCGCATGCGGGGACGTGGGTGAGCGCCAATGCGAAGCACGCCATGCTGCTCGACGTACTCATCGACGGGCGGATGGTGGGGCGCATTGCCAATGACCCTAATGCGCGCGGATCGATCTGGTTTCAATACGACCCGGCATGGATCAAGTCAGGCTACGCGCTTTCGCCGTTCCCGCCCTTCGACCTCAACGCACCCGCTTTCAAGCCGCTGAGTCGGGTTTTCGACGGGTTGCATGGCGTGTTCAACGACGCATTGCCTGACGGCTGGGGTCTGATGCTCATGGACCGCGCGCTGAAACGCTCGCTGGATTGGGCGCGCCATGAAATCGAGCCGCTCGACCGGCTTGCCTACATTGCCGACCGTGCCATGGGCGCCATGGAATTCCGACCGGCGATGGAATACGGCCAAGACATACTGGCCGTGTCGCTGGAAAGCCTGGCCGAAAGCGCACAACTGGTAGAAGAAGGATCGACCGACAACGTCTTGGCAGCCCTCTACATTCACGGCGGCTCCCCGGGCGGGGCGAGACCAAAAATTACCGTTGCCATTGAGCGGGGGAGCGACCGTTGTATGTCCGGTTTTGGCGCCATTCCAGACACATTCGATCACTGGATTGTGAAGTTTCGCGCCCGCGCTACCGATCCGCCTTGCATGGGTCGGATCGAATTGGCCTACGCGCGCATGGCTGAAGCGGCGAAGGTCGATATGCCGCCCACGCGTCTGATATCAGCCTCGGTCCGCGGCAAACGCGAGAACTTTTTCGCCGTCCGGCGTTTCGACCGCGAAGCCAATATCAAAAAGCATGTCGTATCAGTAGGAGGCATGCTTGAAGCGTCCCACCGTTTGCCAAGCCTGGACTATGGCGACATATTCAAAGCCACGCTCATCGCCACCAAAGATGCACGCGAAGTCGACAAAGCCTTCCGGCGCATGGTCTTTAATGTCCTCGCGCACAACAAGGACGATCACGTCAAGAATTTTGCCTTTATCCGAGAGGAGCGCGGTTGGGTCATCTCGCCGGCCTATGACCTGACCTTCAGTGCTGGCATGAGCGGCCAGCATACGACCGCCATTGGCGGCGAAGGATTACCGCGTTTGAATGCAATCGCCAAGCTTGCGCGCGAGATGCAAGTCAAAAATTGGCGCGATGTTGTGGCCGAGGTGTTTGCGGCAGTCGACGCGTGGGAAACATTTGCCGCCGATCAGAAATTGCCGCCCGAAATTTGGCGTGCATACCGCAAGGCCATGCAGGAGGGGCCCTGCTTCGCCGACCTCGCCAAGTCGCCACCCTAGTTTGTTGAAATTCTAATACCTACTGAGAAAAGAGTGAATTTCCGGGGTCACGTTATCCCTCCTGGTGATCTGAAAATCGATTGCAGAGCTTTCTGAGAGGTCGGAAATTTTATGCATTTGCAAA
>JANPNU010000361.1:0-1647 GCA_031427615.1 Burkholderiales bacterium | reverse complement strand
GATTTCATTTCGGCAGCATTGTGAAATGACAGGGTCATGTGGGGTTGTCAGGTATTGCAGCAAAATTCAACATTCCATTGGCGTCTGCTCCAAATCAAATTGAACCGTCCCCGAACAGCCACGCACACAAGAAAGTCAGTGCAGATCGCCCTGCTATGACCGATAATATTGCCGATGCTGCCTGCATCGGCAATATACAATTCAGCTTCATCATTTTGGTATGCGCATATCGGCTCCCGTCGGTGTACAGCGGCGGTTCCGATACAACTATTTTTCCCAGGAGTAACCTATGTCCGATTCCATCGTCATCGTCGCCGCCAAACGCACTCCGGTTGGCTCCATGAACGGCCAATTTGTCGGCATGACCTCGCCGCAACTGGCGTCGGTCGCCATCAAAGCCGCGGTGGCGCAATCCGGTTTGCAGCCCGCTGACATCACCGAGGCCATCATCGGCTGTGTGCTGCCCGCCGCACTCGGTCAGGCACCCGCGCGTCAAGCGGTATTGGGCGCGGATTTACTCAACAGCACCTCCTGCACTACCGTCAACAAAGTCTGCGGCTCGGGCATGAAAACCGTGATGATGGGATTTGATGCCATCAACGCCGGCTCGGCTGATATTGTGTTGGCCGGCGGCATGGAGTCGATGTCGAACGCGCCGCACCTGTTGCCCAAGGCACGCCAGGGGTATCGCTACGGACACGTCAAGGTGCTCGACCACATGGCTTTTGATGGTTTGGAAAATGCTTATGACGGCAAATCAATGGGCATCTTTGCCGACGCCACCGCTGCCAAATATGGTTTCACCCGCGCCGATCAGGATGCATTTGCCGCAGAAAGTGTCAGGCGCGCACAAGCGGCGGTTGCCAGTGGCGCCTTCGCGGCCGAAATTGCGCCGGTGACGGTCGCCGGTCGCGGTGGCGACACGGTATTGGCAACCGACGAACCACCCGGTCTTTGCCGCCCGGAAAAAATTGCATCGTTAAAACCTGCGTTCAACAAAGATGGCACCGTCACGGCGGCGTCCTCGTCATCAATATCGGACGGTGCGGCGATTTTGATTTTAATGAAAGAGTCCGACGCCAAGGCGCGGGGCATCACGCCGCTGGCCAAGATTGTTGGACACGCCTCCAACGCCCACGAGCCGGAATGGTTCACCACCGCGCCGGTTGGTGCAATTGAAAAACTGCACAAAAAACTCGGCTGGACTGCGGCTGACGTTGACCTTTATGAAATCAACGAGGCGTTTGCTGTGGTTACCATGGCTGCGATGAAGGATCTCAATTTGGCGCACGACAAAGTGAACGTAAACGGCGGCGCCTGTGCGTTGGGGCACCCGATTGGCGCCTCTGGTGCGCGGCTGATTGTGACCTTGTTGCATGCGCTCAAAGCACGCGGTGGCAAACGCGGCATTGCGTCGTTATGTATCGGCGGCGGTGAAGCCACGGCGATTGCAGTGGAGATGGTGTAAGTCTGATGTTTTGGAAACTTTCAACAACCACCCAATTCCCTCCCCTGCGAAGGCCGGCAAAGGACTGGTCATTATAAATTTTGACAAACACAAGCACAGTAGCTCGTTTACAGCAGTAATTGCCTGAAAACGAGCTACAGACAAGGACTTATGCAATCTGTTCTCATCATCGGCGCATC
>JANPNU010000360.1:0-2368 GCA_031427615.1 Burkholderiales bacterium | reverse complement strand
CATCAATTCGATCTGCCTGTAATGGATAACCGGTATGCCCGCGGGTGGTGCGGGTCATCATGCCGATAATCAGGGCACCCGCTGCGCCAACTGTCAGCGCATGGGTGGCGGCGGATGTACTGATCACGCCCAATTCCGCCAGCGCACGAAATGCGAGATGAACGGGAATCCAAAAATAGGCCGCATGCAAAATCCACACGATTGGCGTGCCAACGGTCTTCCATGGTTGCCACCGCCACCAACGTAACAAATGCGCCACCGCGCCGATGGTGAGCAATATTGACAGGGCGGTGCCATCAAGTTGAAATAGATCAGCCGGCAGCAAAATCAGCACCGAGCCCAACGCGATTTTTTCAAGCATCGGATTTTTGCCTGCCCTGGCACCAACTACCCCGTTGTTGGTGAACATGGGGATCACCCGCCCCGCCATCACCACCATGATAAATAGCAGAATGTTGAGTCCAATTTGAACGCCCATCCAACCTGGCAGTGTGATCACCCGCAAGTGGCCGAGATGAATGAGCAACGATGCGCCCGCCATCAGCACCAATAGGACCACGAAAAAATAATTGCGCTGAACGCGCGCCTTGTAAAACGGAATCGCTAAGGCAATTGCCGCCACCAACGGAAATGCAGTATTGGCCACCGCCGCCGCCCAACCAAATGGTGTCAACACCAGTATCCGGGCGGCAATCCAAAGTGCGGCCAATGCCGCCAAGGTCAAGCCAGTCGGCGTCGGCTGATTTGACCAATTTCGCCCTGCGGTTAATAAAAAACCAACCACTACGGCGAGCGCGAAACCAAATAACATTTCGTGTGCATGCCACATTGGCCCGGCAAGGTATGGCTGACCCAATACACCAACAGATTGCAGCGCCCATAGGGCAATCGATAACGCGGCAAAGATACTGGCCAGAAAATAAAACGGACGAAAACCCAGTTCCCATAACGCAAATTTTCGCCTGGAATGTTGGCCGTGCTGATGGTCATCGATTTTCAATAATGGTGGCATAGGTTCTTTTTGGACAGTCCATCCCAGTGTCTAGTTGCAGAAGTCAGCGTAACACCGAAAAGTGGTTTGTGCCCGCAGTGCAAGACGCAAACCGCAACCATAGCCCAGCTATGGTGAGGATTTGCAACGCCGCAATGCGGGAGGCAAACCACTTTGAATGTCGCAGGACTTTTGCAACTAGACACTGGTATCTGAGAATAATTTAAGCGCCCCAAACAGGGGTTGCGATGGATCAAGCCATGCGCCGATACATTGTCAACATGATGGCCGTAAGGCAGCAATTCATCGGGCGTTGTCCGAAATAGAACGTGACTCGAATATCTTTGTTACCTTATTCATCTATGGCGGGAAAACGCAGCGAGCAGTAAAATGACCCATCAAAAATATTCAGTCACATTCCGCCAAAACTATTTTCAAGAGAGAACTGTACCCGTGTCCATTGCCAACTTTGATGATTTATTGACGGCCGCCAAAAAACAGGACCAACCACAACGCCTGCTGTTCGTTTTTGCCAGCGCTGAATTGCCGGATGACTGCACACTTGAGCAGCGTAAGAATTTCGAATCCAATCGGGGTGGCGCACTCGCACCGGTTATGTGCGCCGACAAGTCACCAGCCGATTTGCAGAGTTTTGCCGATCTGGAGCTAGAGTCAAAAAATTTCGACCACGACTGGCGAATCGTGTTTGTCGCCTCCCTGCCCGGCATCGCCGGTATGGAGCCGTCGAGCGCCGCAATACACCACTGGCTGGAAATCATGGTCGCCAACATCAAATCCGGACTACTCGGTGGCTACATTCCATTTGATCGCGACGGCCAGACCGTTTCAATCAATTAACCAAGCTGCATAAAGTTCATAACGTGCATACCGCCGACGTTATGACGCGTCATGCCGGCGTCATTGCCTGCGCGTAACTGTCATCAATCTCGGTAAACACACTGCCCGGCGGTGGGTCGCTAATATCAGCGTAAGGGCCGGTGCCACTGTGGATCAACTCGGATGTCGGCACAAACGATCCGGACTTGACATCAAACACATGCACCTCGCCGTCTTCGATCACGTAGTGTCAGCCATGCAGCGAAATCTGTTTCGCCTCGACCCGTTCCCGCACCATCGGATATTCCATCAGTCGCTCTAGCCTGCATATTTCATGGGTCGCCCGTGGTTCCCCAGGGAGTACATTATCAAGAACATTAAATCCAATTTGGATTGTCCTTTCTTCGCAAATAAAACGGGCTGCACGCTCGATAGCGGGCGACTGGACGGCGCTTTTTCGCCTTCCTCCCGTGGGATAGCCAGCTATCCCGTGGTCGGTCAGGCAAAAAATCACTCGCCCATTCACCCACTCTCGAACGT